>NZ_JALIHH010000115.1:0-106897 GCF_022869435.1 Aeromonas sp. LsrichE-8G | reverse complement strand
CGGAGGTTGGCGGAGTTGCGGGGCTGCATAGGCGTCATGTTCATAGAAAAACGCCCCAGGCCATCGAGACCCAGGGCGGTGAAGATATCAAAGACCCGTTTTCCGGTAAATCGCAATGCGGCTCCGCTTAAGTGAACAGCATTGCGGCAACGGCCGGGAATTAATCGGGGGGCCAGCCCCCCCAATCCACAGTCTTTAGTTGCCGGGTTCCGGCGTCACAGCCAGCCTTTTCTCTTGAAGAAGAGACCGGTGCCCAGCGATGACATCACCATCAGCACCAGGGAGAGGGGGTAGCCGTATTCCCAGGCGAGCTCCGGCATGCGGCCGAAGTTCATGCCGTAGATGCTGGCGATAAGGGTCGGCGGCAGGAAGATGACCGCGGCTACCGAGAAAATCTTGATCACCTTGTTCTGCTCCAGATTGGTCACCCCCATGGAGGCCTCCAGCTGGAAGTTGATCTTGTCGAACAGGAACTGGGTATGGGGCAGCAGGGATTCCACGTCGTGCAGCATCTCGTCGATCCACTTATTCTGCTCCCCCGTCATGCGCTGGCGCAGACTGCGTTTGAGAAAGCGCAGG
The DNA here is from genome assembly GCF_022869435.1 of Aeromonas sp. LsrichE-8G. Taxonomy (NCBI): domain Bacteria; kingdom Pseudomonadati; phylum Pseudomonadota; class Gammaproteobacteria; order Aeromonadales; family Aeromonadaceae; genus Aeromonas; species Aeromonas sp. LsrichE-8G. The sequence goes on along the minus strand of NZ_JALIHH010000115.1, from coordinate 106,318 downwards.
GCGCGGCGGGTATCGTGCAGGGAGAGACGGATCTGGCCGTTGGCCTCTTCCTGGGCCATCAGCTCCTTGAGCATGGGGTTGATCTGGTCCGGCTCGAAGATCTGATCGGCGGTGTTCTCCAGGGTCTTGTAGCCATCCTCGATCAGGTCTGAGAGGTACTCCACCTTGAGGTTCTGCACCTCCAGCAGGATGTCGAGGGCGTCTTCGACCTCCAGCCTGTCCTGACGCATGTAGTGGCGCAGCAGACGCACCAGGCCGATGTCATCCTCGCGAATGCTGATCAGCAGGTTGTTGCGCAGGGTAAAAGAGACGTGCACACCCTTGGTGTCGCGACCGATGCGCTGGGGAAACAGGGAGTGGATGTGCAGACCGTCGGTGTCCCAGTAGAATCGGGCGGATGCCTCGATGTCATCGAGCTCCTCCTTGTCCGGCACCTCCTCCAGGAACAGGCCCGTCAACCATTCTCGCTCCGCTGTGTCCGGCTTGTAGGCATCCAGCCAGACGGTGTTGTCGGGAACGATGTCATCCGGCCCGAGCGTGACTATGTCCAGCACCTTGTTATTGAGAATGTAGGCGGTGATCATCTGTCCCCCCTTAAGAAGTCATGGGTAATCAGGGATGGTTGCACAGGTTCATGCGGCCTTAGATCGCACGGAAAGCGATCCCATGAAATAGCATAACGAGGCCGATGGACAACCTGAATGCGGCGAACTATACAGGGGCGGGACCCGCTTGTCAGGGCCTATTCATCAGGGGTTCAGCCTGTTCGCTCAAAAAAGCGGCGAGGTCGGATCAGCCGTGGCGACCCCGATGCGGGCGATCCCGGCGTCGCCTCCTTTGTTCGCCCTGGAGTGGAGGAGGGCCCGGGCTCACCGGCGGGAATGGCGGGTTTATGGTCGCCCTGCGACAGCCCCCGGCCAAGCGCAGGAAACGGTCTCCGGGCGGTGTTCCGGGGCGGCGTCTCCTTGTTATCTGCTCTGGTGTGCGTGGGCAAGCCTGTTACAGATTGGGGTAGTTGGGGCCCGAGCCGCCCTGGGGCGGCGTCCAGACGATATTCTGGCTGGGATCCTTGATGTCGCAGGTTTTGCAGTGAATGCAGTTGGCGGCGTTGATCTGCAGCCTTGGCAGGGTATCCCCATCAAGGATCTCGAACACCCCCGCCGGGCAGTAGCGCTGGGCGGGTTCGGCCCAGGTGGGCAGGTTGACCTCGACCGGAATGCGCGCGTCCTGAAGGGTCAGGTGACAGGGTTGATCCTCGTCGTGGCTGGTGCTGGCCAGATAGACAGACGAGAGCTTGTCGAAGCTGAGCTTGCCGTCGGGTTTGGGGTAGTCGATGGGCTGGCAACGGCTGGCCAGGCGCAGCTGGCGGTAATCCGGCTCCTTGTCCAGCAGAGTAAAAGGAGAGGTCAAGGCAAAGAGTCGCTGCTCCAGCCAGTTGAAGGCGCCGCCGAGCCAGGGGCCGAAGCGGTGCAGGGCGGCCCCAACGTTGCGGGCCCTCTTCAGCTCCCGGGTCAGCCAGCTTTGCAGCAGCGCGTCCTGAAACTCGGCCAGATCCCGTCCCCCTTCATCCCCTCCTCGCAGTGCCATGGCGACCGTCGCGGCCGCCACCATGCCGGACTTCATGGCGGTGTGGATCCCCTTGATGCGGGAGAAGTCCAGGGTGCCCGCGTCACAGCCGATGAGCAGGCCGCCGGGAAAGTGCATGCGCGGCAATGAGTGCCAGCCTCCCTTGGTGATGGCCCGTGCGCCGTAGCTGATGCGCTCGCCCCCCTGCAACGTTGCCGCGATGAGGGGGTGGTGCTTGAGACGCTGGAATTCGTCAAAGGGGCTAAGCCAGGGATTCTGGTAGTTGAGATCGACGATAAGGCCAACCGCCACCTGATCCTGGGCCAGATGATAGAGATAAAAGCCCCCCTGACTCTTGTTGCCCTTTCCCTCACCAAGGGGCCAGCCGCTGCCATGGAGCACCCGCCCAGGATGGGATTGTCCCGCAGGCACCTGCCACACCTCCTTGAAGCCGATGGCGTAATGCTGCGGCTGGGCGCTATTTTCCAGATGGAATCGGGCGATCAGCTGTTTGCCGAGGTGGCCGCGCGCCCCTTCGGCAAACAGGGTATAGCGGCCATACAGGGCCATGCCGGGCACGTGATCCGGCTTGGGGTTGCCCTCCTTGTCGAGGCCAAGATCGCCGGTCACCACCCCGCGTACCCGGCCCTCCTCCACGATGAGGGTGCTCGCCGCAAAGCCCGGGTAGATCTCGACACCGAGGGCCTCGGCCTGCTTGCCGAGCCAGCGGCAGAGGGTGCCGAGGCTGATGATGTGGCTGCCGTCGTTGTGCATGCGGGGTGGCACCGCCCAGTGGGGCAGCTGCAGGGAGCGGCTGTCGCTTTGCAGCAGATGGACCTGATCATCCGTCACCGGCACGCCGAGGGGGGCCTCCTGCCAGCTCTCTGGCAGCAGCTCCCTGAGGGCGACGGGATCGAGCAGGGCGCCGGAGATCAGGTGGGCGCCTATCTCGGCACCCTTCTCCAGCAGGCAGACCGAGAGGGCCGGGGCCTGCTGCTTCAATGCGATGGCGGCGCTCAGGCCTGCCGGGCCGCCACCGACGATGACGACATCAAATTCCATTGCTTCGCGTTCCATCTTGCCTCTGTGCTCGACTTGGCCTAGGGTAGTGCTGGTAGTTTACGTAAACGTAAACCGCTTTGTCAGCAGAAAAGTGAGTGACGACAAGGTGGACCCACACAACAGGTATGAGGGATGACCGCCATGAAGCTGCTGGTCGCAGTCAAACGGGTCGTTGATTACAACGTCAGGATCCGGGTCAAGGGGGATGGCTCCGATGTGGAGCTCGCCAATGTGAAGATGGGCATCAACCCGTTTTGTGAAATCGCGGTGGAGGAGGGGGTCAGGCTGCGGGAAGCCGGCGTGGCATCCGAGCTGGTGGTGGTGACCTTCGGCCCCGAGGCGGCGGCCGAGCAGTTGCGCCATGCCCTGGCGCTGGGGGCGGATCGGGCGTTGCACTATGTTACCGGCGAGACCCTGACCCCGCTCACCGTGGCCCGGGCCCTGCAAACGGTGTGCGGGCAGGAGCAGCCCGATCTGGTGCTGCTCGGCAAACAGTCCATCGATTCCGACAACAATCAGGTAGGGCAGATGTTCGCCGCCCTCAATGACTGGCCGCTTGCCACCTTCGCCTCCGCCATCAGGCTGGTGGAGGGGGAATTGCAGGTGACCCGCGAGATAGACGGTGGCCTCGAGACCCTCGGCATGGCGCTGCCCGCCGTGGTGACCGTGGACTTGCGCCTCAACGAGCCGCGCTTCGCCTCCCTCCCCAACATCATGAAGGCCAAGCGCAAGCCGCTGGAGAGCCAGCCGTTCGCCGCCCTCGGGGTGGTGCCGGCCGGCCAGACACGGCAGCTCGGAGTGATGGCGCCGCCGGTGCGCAGCGCCGGCATCAGGGTGGGCTCGGTGGACGAGCTGCTGGACAAGCTCAAGCACGAAGCCCGGGTGCTCTGATGGGCAGGGGCATGAGAGGGATGCCTCCCGCAGGCGTGAGCGCCATGCATGGGGCAACGGCCCCGGGGAGCAAGGGATCAATGGATGACATGAAGGTGCTGCCATGAGCGTACTTGTGATTGCGGAACATCATCAGGGGCGGATCGCCGACAACCTGGCTCAGCTGGTCACGGCGGCGGGGCGCCTGGGGGGCGAGGTGCATCTCTTGCTGCTGGGGCAGGGGCTGACGGAGGCGGGGGAGCAGGCCACCGCCCTCACGGGGGTAAACCGGGTGCTGCTGGCGGAACATCCCATGCTGGCGGAGGGGCTCAACGACGGGGTAGACAGACTGCTCGCCGAGGTGGCCAGGGACTACCAGCACTGCCTGATGGCGGCCAGCAGCCAGGGCAAGGATCTGCTGCCGCGGGTGGCGGCCAGGCTCGGAGTGGAGATGATCGCCGAGGTGACCGGCATCGAGGGGCCCGACACTTTCCTGCGTCCCATCTATGCGGGCAACGCCATCGCCCGGGTGGCGAGTAGCGCCCCCATCAAGGTGCTCACCGTGCGGCCCACCGCGTTCGCCAAGGCCGGGTCCGGGGAGGAGCGTGCCGTGATGGAATCGCTGCCGGTGGCCGAGGTGCGCTGCCGTACCCGGCTCATCGAGCGGCGTGCGGTGCGCTCCGCCAGACCCGAGCTCGGGGCGGCCCGGGTGGTGGTCTCCGGCGGGCGGGCACTCGGCTCGAAAGAGCACTTTGCCCTCATCGACGCCCTGGCGGACAAGCTGGGGGCTGCCGTCGGGGCATCGCGGGCCGCCGTGGATGCGGGTTATGTCTCCAACGACCTGCAGGTGGGGCAGACCGGCAAGGTGGTGGCCCCCGAGCTCTACATCGCGGTGGGCATCTCGGGCGCCATCCAGCATCTGGCGGGGATGAAGGAGTCCAAGGTGATCGTCGCCATCAACAAGGACGCGGAGGCCCCCATCTTCCAGGTGGCGGACTACGGTCTGGTGGGGGATCTCTTCACCCTGCTGCCGGAGCTCACCGCCAAGCTGTAAATTTGCCACAAAGGGGCGAAGAAAGCCGTCTGTGCTGTCTCGCCCCCGTTTCCATGCATATTCTCTGCAAGCCCTGGTCCGTTCAGGGCTTTTGTCTGATGAGTGCCCGGTGGCGCCGGGGCAAAAGGTTGCGCTGGATCCCAAAAAGCCTTTGCCCCCACGGGGGGCTGTCGTGTAAAAACGTTCGAGTCACCGATCACACACATCCATTCACGGAAAGCGTCATGAGCAAACAGATTTACAACTTCTGCGCCGGCCCCGCCATGTTGCCGGTTGAAGTCATGGAGCGCGCCCAGCGCGAATTTTGTAATTTCCAGGGGCTGGGAGCCTCGGTCATGGAGCTTTCCCATCGCGGCAAGCCCTATATGGCGGTCGCCGAGAAGGCCGAAGCGGACCTGCGCGACCTGCTGGCGGTGCCGGACAACTACAAGGTGCTCTTCATGCACGGCGGTGGCCGCGGCCAGTTCTCCGCCGTGCCCATGAACTTGCTGGGTGGCGCCAACAAGAAGGCGGATTACCTGGTGACCGGCGTCTGGGCCCAGAGCGCCGTGGATGAAGCCCAGAAATACGGTGACATCCAGACCTTCCAGGGGGTGGCCAAGAACGAGCAGGGGGTCTCCCACCTGCTGCCGACGCCGGCGTTTCGCGCCGATGCTGCCTATGTGCACTACTGCCCGAACGAAACCATCGATGGCATCGAGATGTTCGACATCCCGGCCACCGGCGATGTGCCCCTGGTGGCGGATCTCTCCTCCACCATCCTCTCCCGTCCCCTCGACGTGAGCCGCTTCGGCATCCTCTACGCCGGTGCTCAGAAGAACATAGGCCCCTCTGGTCTGGCCATCGCCATCGTGCGCGATGACCTGCTGAACCAGGCCCGTGCCGATGTGCCGTCCATCTTCGACTACCAGCTCACCGCCAAGAACGACTCCATGTTCAACACGCCCCCCACCTACGCCTGGTATCTGGCCGGTCTGGTGTTCGAGTGGCTCAAGGAGCAGGGTGGCCTGGCGGCGATGGAAGCACGCAACAAGGAGAAGGCCGACTTCCTCTACGGCTACCTCGATCAGTCGAACTTCTATGGCAACAAGGTGGATGTGGCCTGCCGCTCCCGCATGAACGTGCCCTTCCAGCTGAAGAACGAGGCCCTGGACAAGCTGTTCCTGGCGGAATCGGAAGCGGCCGGTCTGCTGGCCCTCAAGGGACACCGCATCGTCGGTGGCATGCGCGCCAGCCTCTACAACGCCATGCCCCTGGAAGGGGTCAAGGCCCTGGTCAGCTTTCTGGATGACTTTGCCAAACGCCACGGTTGAGGCGTGTCTCCCCATTGCCAGACGCCGGGGACTCCCCGGCGTCTGTTTTTCAGACCCATCCTGACCCAGGCGACCCTCTCCCGAGGTCGTGCCATTGTCGAACTTGCCGCGGGGGACGCGGGCTGTTAACGTCCGGTCAGGTGATTTAATTGAGATCGAACAGGAAGTCTATGAATTCGTTGCGTTTGGAACCCATTTCTAGCGTGGCCGGGGTGGTCAATCTGCCCGGCTCCAAGAGTGTCTCTAACCGGGCTCTGCTGCTGGCGGCCCTGGCCCGGGGCACCACCCGGCTGACCAACCTGCTCGACAGCGATGACATCCGCCACATGCTGGCGGCGCTGACCCAGCTCGGCGTCAAGTACAAGCTCTCCGCCGACAAGACCGAGTGCACCGTGCATGGTCTGGGTCGCAGCTTCGCGGTCTCGGCACCGGTCAACCTGTTCCTCGGCAATGCCGGTACTGCCATGCGCCCCCTGTGCGCCGCCCTGTGCCTGGGCTCCGGCGAGTACACCCTGGGCGGCGAGCCGCGCATGGAAGAGCGCCCCATCGGCCACCTGGTGGATGCCCTGCGCGAAGCGGGTGCCCACATCCAGTACCTGAAGAAAGATGGCTATCCGCCCCTGGTGGTGGATGCCAAGGGGCTCTGGGGTGGCGATGTCCACATCGACGGCTCCGTCTCCAGCCAGTTCCTGACGGCGTTTTTGATGGCGGCCCCCATGGCGGCCGGCGACACCCGCATCCACATCAAGGGGGAGCTGGTCTCCAAGCCCTACATCGACATCACCCTGCACATCATGAAGCAGTTCGGGGTGGTCATCGAGCACGATGACTACAAGGTGTTCTACATCAAGGGAAACCAGACCTATGTCAGCCCGGGGGACTTCCTGGTGGAAGGGGATGCCTCCAGCGCCTCCTACTTCCTCGCGGCGGGTGCCATCAAGGGCAAGGTGCGGGTTACCGGCATCGGCAAGCACAGCATCCAGGGGGACATCCACTTCGCCGACGTACTGGAGAAGATGGGGGCCCGCATCACCTGGGGCGATGACTTCATCGAGGCCGAGCAGGGGCCGTTGCACGGCATCGACATGGACATGAACCACATCCCGGATGCGGCCATGACCATCGCCACCACGGCGCTGTTTGCCGAGGGCACCACCACCATCCGCAACATCTACAACTGGCGGGTGAAGGAGACCGACCGCCTGCACGCCATGGCGACCGAGCTGCGCAAGCTGGGCGTGGAAGTGGAGGAGGGGCACGACTTCATCACCGTGATCCCGCCCGCACAGCTGACCCACGCGGCCATCGACACCTACAACGATCACCGCATCGCCATGTGCTTCTCTCTGGTGGCACTCTCCGATACGCCGGTCACCATCAATGATCCGGGTTGCACCTCCAAGACCTTCCCGGACTACTTCGACAAGCTGGCCAGCGTCAGTCAGGCCTGAGCCCTTTCGGCCCGCTTCGTGCGGGCCTTTTCATCTCTGCCCCCCGCTTTTTTCATGCCTCCTAGCAGCATTATGCAAACTTGCAAGGTGCGATAATAAAATTCCTTGCCGAAGAATGTAATTTTCTATTTACACCGGCCCTGCACAGGGCTAGATTGAGATCTCTTTATCGCAGTCATCTAGCAGGAAACTTGGTCATGCAGCATCAAACCGACGACGTTCGTATCAGTGAAATCAAAGAGTTATTGCCCCCGGTTGCGGTGCTTGAGAAGTTTCCGGCGACCGACACCGCCTCGGCCACCGTGTTTGAATCCCGTCAGGCCATCCACAACATCCTGGCCGGCGACGATGATCGCCTGCTGGTGGTGATCGGCCCCTGCTCCATCCACGATCCGGTCGCCGCCCTGGAATACGGCAAACGCCTCAAGGTGCTGCGCGACGAGCTGAAAGATCAGCTGGAGATCGTGATGCGGGTCTACTTCGAAAAACCCCGTACCACAGTGGGCTGGAAGGGGCTGATCAACGATCCCTACCTCGACAACAGCTGCCAGATCAATGACGGCCTGCGCCTGGGTCGCAAGCTCTTGCTGGATCTCAACGACATGGGGCTGCCGACCGCCTCCGAGTTCCTCGACATGATCACCCCGCAATACGTGGCGGATCTGATGAGCTGGGGTGCCATCGGCGCCCGTACTACCGAATCCCAGGTACACCGCGAGCTGGCCTCCGGTCTCTCCTGCCCGGTGGGCTTCAAGAACGGCACCGACGGCACCATCAAGGTGGCCATCGACGCCATCGGCGCCGCCAGCGCCCCGCACCACTTCCTGTCGGTGACCAAGTACGGCCACTCCGCCATCGTCTCGACCGCTGGCAACCCGGACTGTCACATCATCCTGCGCGGTGGCCGCGAGCCCAACTACAGCGCCCGTCACGTGGATGAGGTGGTGAGTGGTCTGGACAAGGCCGGTCTGCCCCAGAAAGTGATGATCGACTTCAGCCACGCCAACAGCAGCAAGCAGTTCAAGAACCAGATGCTGGTGGCCGAGGACGTGGCCGGTCAGCTGCGTGCCGGCAGCAAGGCGGTGTTCGGCGTCATGGTGGAGAGCCACCTGGTAGAAGGGCGCCAGGATCTGGTGGACGGGTGCGAGCTCACCTTCGGCCAGAGCATCACCGACGCCTGCATCGGCTGGGCCGATACCGAGGTGCTGCTGCGCAACCTGGCGGACGCCGTGGCCGCTCGCAACGCCCTCTGAGCCCAAGGCGCCCCGTTGGCGGGGCAATAAAAAAGCGCGACCCTGGGTCGCGCTTTTTGTTTGGCCATCTCTCGGCAGGTCGCGGTTTACTTGGCCCGCTCCTGGTGGCCGCGCAGGCGGATGTTGATCATCTCCACCACCAGCGAGAAGGCCATGGCGAAGTAGATGTAACCCTTGGGAATGTGCAGATCCAGCCCTTCGGCCATCAGCGCCACCCCGACCAGGATAAGGAAGGAGAGGGCCAGCATCTTGATGGTGGGGTGGGTATCGACGAAGTCGCCGATGGCCTTGGCGGCAAACATCATGACGCCGACGGCGATGATGATGGCCAGCACCATGACAGGGACATGATCCGCCATGCCCACGGCGGTGATGACGGAGTCCAGGCTGAAGATGATGTCGAGGATGGCGATCTGCACCAGGGTGGACAGGAAGCCCGCGGTCTTGCTCACCACACCCGCCTCTTCGGCAGCCCCTTCCAGGCTCTGGTGGATCTCGTGGGTGCTCTTGGCGATGAGGAACAGACCCCCCACCAGCAAGATGAGATCCCGTCCCGAGATGGCTTCCCCCAGCACGGTGAAGAGGGGCTCGGTGAGGCGCATCACCCAGGCCAGGGAGAGCAGCAGCAGGATGCGGGTGCCCATGGCGAGCCCCAGCCCCAGGATGCGCGCTTTCTGGCGCTGGGCTTCCGGCAGGCGACCCACCAGGATGGAGATGAAAATGATGTTGTCGATGCCGAGCACGATCTCGAGCAGGGTCAGGGTGGCGAGCGCGACCCAGGCGGAGGGGTCCGCAATCCATTCCAGCATGATTGAACCTTGGTTGAACAGTGATTGAGGTAGAAGCCGCGCATTTTAGCAGGGGGTCATGGCTTGTCCCAGTGGCGGGAAAAGATAAAAATGGCGGCGATCCAACAGGAGGGAAACATGTTTCGATTAGGGCTCATCATCAACCCCGTCGCCGGCATCGGCGGGGCCGTCGGTCTCAAGGGCAGTGACGGCATGGTCGCCGAGGCGCTGGCGCGCGGGGCCGTCCCCAAAGCCCGGGAGCGGGCCCGCCAGGCCCTGTTGCCCCTGTGCGAGCTGACCACCCCATTCGAGCTGCTGACGGTGGCCGAAGAGATGGGGGCCGACCTCGCCGCCGAGCTGGGGCTGCCCCATCGCATCGTCCATCGGCCTGCCGGGGCGCAGACGAGCGCCGAGGACACCCGGGCTGCCGCCCTGGCCCTGCGCGATGCCGGGGTGGATCTGCTGCTCTTCGCCGGTGGCGATGGCACCGCCCGTGACATCTGCGCGGCGGTGGGGGAGTCCTGCCATGTGCTAGGTATCCCGGCGGGGTGCAAGATCCACTCCGGGGTCTACGGGGTGACGCCGGCGGCGAGTGGCCGGGTGGCGGCCAGAATGATCGCAGGGGAGCTTCTGAGCCTGGTGGATGCGGAGGTGATGGACATCGACGAGGAGGCGTTTCGCGCCGGCAAGGTGCGCGCCCGCCACTACGGCCAGTTGCTGGTGCCCGGGGATCTGCGCTACGTGCAGGCGGTCAAGCAGGGGGGACGGGAGTCCGAGGAGCTGGTGCTCGCCGATCTTGCCGCCGGCGTGGTGGAGCAGATGGAGCCCGATACCCTCTACCTGATGGGGTCGGGGAGCACGGTGGCCGCCTGCATGGGGGAGCTGGGTCTGGAAAATACCTTGCTCGGTGTGGATCTGGTGGAAAATGGCCGGCTTATCGGGCAGGATCTCAGCGCCGCCGAGATCCTGACCCGGATCCGCGGCCGTCGCTGCCGTCTGATCATCACCCTGATCGGCGGTCAGGGACATCTGTTCGGGCGCGGAAATCAGCAATTGAGTCCAGACGTGATCCGGGCCGTCGGGCGCGAGCATATCCAGGTGCTCGCCACCAAAGCCAAGCTGGCGGCGCTAGAAGGCCGTCCGCTGCTGGTGGACACCGACGATCCGGCACTGAACCGGTCGTTGAGTGGTTATCTGCGCATAACCACGGGATACAAGGATCAGGTCATCTACCCGGTGGCCAACCCGGAATAGGACATCAAGGATGCGGCTGGCCTGGCGCCAGAGAGCCGCGATCAACCGGATCGCGGTTCCACTCCCCGAATTTTTTGCCGGCAACCCCGGAAATGAGGCTGCGTTAAATGACGATTCACGATTTTGAACACAAGTTGTTGGGACTGATCGACGCCATGGTCGCCACGGCCAGCGAAGACGAGCTGTTTGCGGGTGGCTATCTGCGAGGGCACATCTCCCTTGCGGTGGCGCGCGCCGAGCTGGAGGGCAAGACCCTGGTGCGGGACGTCAAGAGCTATGTGCTGCGCAGCCTGAACGAGGCCATCTTGCAGGGTGAGCTCTCCGAGCAGGACGAGGTGCTGGTGCAGGAGATGTGGAAGCGTCTGCAGGCCCAGGCGGAAGCTTGATCCCATTCGCAGTTCAAACACAAGTTTAAGTAATCTGCTTCCCTGAGTGTTATCAAAAGGTTAATAATGAGGCTCGCCTTTTGTTTCAGGGATTAAACCATGGCCTCCACCTCACGCATTGCCACCAGACTGCCGCTCGAGATGCTCTATCACTGGGAGCGGCAGTGTCCCGACCGAATCTATCTGCGTCAGACCATCCACCGCGAATACGTCGACTTCACCTGGGGTGAGGTTGCCGACGAGGCGCGGCGCATGGTGACGGCACTGCGCGCCCTGGGCCTGGTGCCCGGTGACAAGGTAGCGCTGCTCTCCAAGAACTGCGCCCAGTGGTTCATCGCCGATCTGGCGATGCAGATGGGGGGATACGTGAGCGTGCCCATCTACCCCACCGCCAACGTCGACACCATCGAATACGTGCTGCGCCACAGCGAAACCAGGGCGATCTTCGTCGGCAAGCTGGACGACTGGAAGAGCCAGGAGGCGGGGGTGCCCGGGGATCTGCTGCGTATCGCCTTGCCTTACGACACCATGCCGGCCGCCCACCAGTGGGACGATCTGCTGGCGCAATACGACCCCATCCCGGACAGCCCGGTGCAGGCGCCGGATGCCCTGCTGAGCCTGGTCTACACCTCCGGCAGCACCGGCAAGCCCAAGGGGGCCATGCTGAGCGTGGAGCGCTATGCCTGGTCCTGCGAGAAGCTGGTGGAGGCGGTCTCCCTCACCGCCGAGGATCGCGGCTTCTCCTACCTGCCCCTTGCCCACATCACCGAGCGGGTCTACATCTACGGCGGCAGCCTGTTCAGCGGTGCCACCATCGCCTTCCCCGAATCCCTCGACACCTTCATCGAGGACGTCAAGCGCTGCCGTCCCACCGTCTTCATCTCGGTGCCGCGGCTCTGGGCCATGTTCCGCATCAAGATCCACGAGAAGCTGCCCCAGAAAAAGCTGGCGCTGCTGCTCAAGATCCCCCTCGTCTCCAGCCTCATCAAGAGCAAGCTGCAAAAGGGGCTGGGGCTGGATCAGGCACGGGTGCTGGGCTGCGGCTCTGCGCCGGTGGCCCCGGCGCTGCTGGAGTGGTATCACAGCATCGGCATCCATATCACCGAGGCCTGGGGCATGACCGAGAACCACGCCTACTCCACCCTCAACTACCCGTTCCGGGCGGACAAGATAGGCACCGTCGGCAAGGCCGGGCCCGGGGTGACCATCAAGATCTCCGACGAGGGGGAGATCCTCTGTCGCTGCGACGGCATGATGGTGGGCTACTACAAGGATCCCGAGCACAGTGCAGAGGCCATCGACGCCGACGGCTGGCTGCACACCGGTGACATGGGCAAGCTGGACCGGGAGGGTTACCTCACCATCACCGGCCGCATGAAGGACGTCTTCAAGACCGCCAAGGGCAAGTACGTGGCCCCGGTGCCCATCGAGGGGATGCTCGGGCAGGAGCCCATCATCGAGCAGCTCTGCGTCATCGGCTACGGCATGCCGCAGCCGGTCGCCCTGGTGCAGCTCGCCGAGAGCGCCATGAAGGGGGACAAGGCCGGGGTGGAAGCCCAGCTGGAGGCCGCCCTCAACCGGGTCAACGACAAGCTGGAATCCCACGCTCGCCTGCGGGGCATCCTGGTGGTCAAGAGCCCCTGGAACATCGAGAACGGGGTGCTGACCCCCACCATGAAGATCCGCCGCCACCTGCTGGAACAAAAATACGCGGACATCGGCGAGCGCTGGTCCGGCAGCCAGCGCATCCTGTGGGAGTCCTGACAGGGGTCGGTGCCGCCATATGGGCCACATCAATGACAGTCGGGGGAGCCAGTGGCTCCCCCGCTGTATTTCAGGGGGAAGCAAGCCGACAGGGGGCGGGCGGGGCTGGGGCATTGACCCCTTCTCCGATGCTTCCCGCCGCCGCCATACCGCCTCGCGTCGAGGGAACGGCAGGGAAAGGTATTTGCAAAATCCATGGAGAGGGGTGATCCCAGTGGCTGGGCGAATGCATCTTGGGGTCACACACGGGGGCCGCAAGGGGCGGGGGCGGGGCATTGACCCCTTCACCGACGTTTCCTGCTGCCGCCATGCCGCCCCGCGGCGAGGGAACAGCATTTGCAAAATCCATGGAAAGGCGGGATCCCAGTGGCTTGGCAAATGCATTGTGGGGTCACACACGGGGACCGCAAGGGGCGGGGTGGGGTCTTGGCCCCTTAACCTGGGCTTCCCGCCACCGCAGAGGAGGTCTGCCAATAAGGTCATCGGAGGGAGGCCGCCCTCACATGGGGCAGGGGGGCATCTGATGCACGGCGCCAGAGGCGCAGAGAAAGGGGGTGAGGGGCAGGATGAGAGCCGCAGAGAGCAAGAAGGGGAGCCGCAGCTCCCCTTCCCGTTGGTGGATGCCGGGGTCAGACGGCTTTGTACTCAAGCTCGACCGAGCCCAGGGCCTTCAGGGTGGACTGGGCCGAATCCCGCTGACTGATCTGGCCATCCTTGCTCTCCAGCAGCACGGCGCGGCGCACGGTGGCGAGATCCTCGCCACCCAGCACAGCGTGGGCGCAGGCCATCTGCATCGGCGGCAGGCTCGGGTTGAAGGCGGCGTTCTCGGCATAGCGGCCGCAGAAGATGCGCCCGTCCTCGAACTGCAGCGCCACCGCGGCATAGCCCTGGCTGTAGGGGGCATAGCTCTGGCGGGCGGCGGCGAGCGCAGCCTGCCACAGGGGGTCGTCGCTCTCGAGCACCAGCTCGTCATGGGCCTGGGGGCTCATCAGGGCATCGGTGATCTCGAGATCGGCGGGGCCGAAGGAGTGGGGCAGGAAGGATTGCAGCTCGCTGAGATCGTCCGGCAGGGAGACCTTCAGGGTCTTGGCGGTGCTCAGCTCGTTCATGAACTGGCGGCAGTGGCCGCAAGGGGTGTAGTTCACGGTGATCTCGGAGATCCCGGTCTCGCCACCCAGCCAGGCGTTGGAGATGGCGGACTGCTCGGCGTGGACCGAGTGGAACAGCCCCTGGCCCGCGAACTCCATGTTGGCGCCAAAGTACCAGGTGCCGCTCAGGCCGCAGGCGATGGCGCCGACGAAGAACCTGGAGATGGGGGCCACCGAGCAGGCGGCCGCCAGCGGCAGCAAGGCCAGACGCAGGGCCCTGTCATCCAGCCCGGTGGCGGCTTTCAGGGTCGCGACCTGGTCCGGGGTGAAACGGGCCTGGAAATTGTCCCCCAGCATGGGCAGCAGGGCGGCCTGGAGCGGGGCGGAAAGGGTCTCGAATGGCTTGGCAAAGCGGGGATGCATACTGTGTCCTCAAAGGCCAATTGGGGGGCCATTGTAGGGAGCAAGCGCGGCGAATTGTGTGAGCGCGCTCACGCCTTGATGGGCAAAGGGGCGGGGATGGTAAAGGAAACGTTTGTCTTTCGCAATCTGTGCGCCAGCTCCCGGCATCAGGGAGGCGAGGGTATCGGATGGAAACGGTGAAAGGGCACAGAGGCCATGGCCGCAGGGGCGGCCATGGCAACGGGGATCAGGTCAGCCAGTGATAGAGGGCGAACAGCAGGGGGGCGATGGCTGCGGTCAGCACACCGCACACCACCATGGCCAGCGACGAGAAGGCGCCCTGGGTCACTCCCTGCTCGGCGGAGGCGGCGGTGCCGATGGCGTGGGCGCAGGCTCCCATGGCGAGCCCCTGGGCCTCGGGGTCGGTGACACGCATCAGCTTGAGCAGGGGATAGCCCGCCAGGGCCCCCAGGATCCCCACCACCACCACCACGGCGGCGGCGATGGCGGGAATGCCGCCGAGGGACTGGCTGACGCTCATGGCGAGCGGCGTGGTGATGGACTTGGTGGCGATGGAGGCGAGCAGCGCCGGATCCGCCCCCATCAGGTGGCCGACCCCCAGGGTGGTGCAGACCGAGATGAGCACCGCGGTGAGGGTACAGGCCAGGATGGGGGTGAGCTTGTCGCGGATCTGGCGTGCCTGCTGGTAAAGCGGCAGGGCCAGGGCCACCACGGCGGGTTCCAGCAGGGCGGTCAGGGGCGAGGCCCCCTGCTGGTACTGATCCAGAGGCAGATCGAGCCAGAGCAGCAGACCGATGATGACGGCGGTGGGGATCAGCACCGGATTGATGACGGGCCAGGGCAGGCGGCGGTAGAGGGCCCGGGTCATGAAATAGAGGGCCAGGGTGAGGGGCAGGGCGAACCAGAGGATCATGGCTTGTTCATCCTTTGATAGAGGTGGCCGACCGCGCCCAGGATGAGCACGATGCCGAGCACGACGCAGAGCATGATGAGACCGAAGGATTGGCGCAGGGGCTCGAGCCAGGCCACCAGACCCACCGCCACCGGCACGAACAGCACCCCCATGTGGCGCAGCAGCAGGCCGCCCCCCAGCTCGACCCAGGAGAAGCGGACGATCTGCAAGGAGAGCAGCACGAACAGCAGCAGCATGCCGATGATGCTGCCGGGGAAGGCGAAGGGCAGGATGGCCGCCACGGCCTTGCCTGCCAGCAGACAGGCGATGATGACCAGAAAATCACGAAGGTAGCGCAGGGTGCGTTGCAGCAGCACGGGGGCCTCATCTTGGCAAGTGTGAGCAAGGTCGCAGTTTAACAGGCACGGGGGGGAGGGAACAGTGTCAACTGGCCCGCAGGGGATACAATGGCCCGGCTTCAACCCCATTCACAAGAAGGAGTTCCCATGTCGACCCCCTCTCTCCTGGCCCGGTTGCGCCAACTGCCCGCCGATCCCGCCCTCCCTGACACCCTGCTGCAAACCCGCCAGTGGGAGGGGCCGCTTTGCCGGGTGAGGCTCGACAACACCGGGAAGCAGTCCGAGGCCGTCCACCACTGGCGGCTGTTTGAGGGGGATCTCGGACTTGCGCCCGACGCGGCCATCTACGGGGAGGGATTCCAGATGCTGGCCCAGACCGGGGGACGCTGGAACGCCCCCGAGCACCTGGGCCGCTGCCCCGATGCGTCTGTCTATCGCATCACCGCCGACCATGGCTACCACACGGTGCACAACCTGCTGCTGGTGGCGCAGGAGGGGGGTTGGCTGCTGCTGGCCTTTGCGAGCTGCCAGCGCTTTGGCGGGGAGTTTCGCCTCCATCCCGACGGGCGCCTCGAGATCGTGATGAACACCGAAGGGCGCACCCTGGCGCCGGGTGCGTACTGGCAGAGCGAGGCGCTGATCTGCCAGGAGGGGCCGGACAGGGAGGCCCTGCTCGCGACGCTGGCGCAGCATATCGCCGCCGAGCACGGCTCCCTGGTGGGGGAGGTGCCCACGCGCCCGAGCGGCTGGTGCTCCTGGTATCACTACTACGCGAACGTGAGCGCGGCGGACATTCGCGAGAACCTGGCGGTGCGGGCCGAGCGTTTCCCGGCCCTGCGCTACGTGCAGATAGACGATGGCTATCAGGCCAGGATGGGGGACTGGCTCACCCCTTCCGCCAAGTTCGAGGAGGGAGTGGCGGCCCTGGCAGGGGAGATCCGCGCCGCCGGTTGCGAGCCTGCGCTCTGGGTCGCCCCCTTTATCGCCGAGCCCGGCTCCCGAGTGTTCCAGCAGCACCCTGACTGGTTCGTGAAAGGGGAGGATGGCCTGCCGCTCCCCTCGGAGCGGGTCACCTACGGGGGCTGGCGCTGCACCCCCTGGTACGTGCTGGATGGCACCCACCCCGAGGTGCAGACGCACCTGGAGCAGGTATTTCGCACCCTGCGTACCCAGTGGGGCATTCACTACTTCAAGCTCGATGCCAACTTCTGGGGGGCCATCCACGGTGGTCGCTTCCACGACCCCGCCGCCACTAGGGTGGAGGCCTATCGGCGCGGCATGGCCGCCATCCTGCGCGGCGCCGGGGAGGGGGCCTTCCTGCTCGGCTGCAATGCGCCGCTGTGGCCGAGCCTCGGCCTGGTGCACGGCATGCGGGTGAGCGATGACGTGGAGCGCCAGGGCCCCCGTTTTCGCCAGATAGCGCGAGAAGCCTTCTGCCGCGCCTGGCAGCACGAGCGGCTCTGGGTGCTGGACCCCGACTGCGTCTGCCTGCGGGATATTCCGGGCCAGCACGGGAGCCGCGCCGAGTACGACTTCCACCTGGCCGCCCTGGTGGCGAGCGGTGGCATGGTACTGGCGGGGGACAGATTGCAGGATCTGGACGAGGCGCAAGGGGCGCGCCTTGGCAAGCTGCTCGCCCTGTGCGCCGCGCGCACCCCGGCGGCCCGCTTCGAGGGGATGGCATTCGAGCGCGGGCGGGTGGCGCTGCCCGGGGGCGGCGAGCTGCTCTGCCTGTTCAACTGGGGGGAGCACCCCTGCGAGTGCCCGTTGACGCCGGGGGGCACAGACTTCTGGGACGAGACGCCCCTGGGGAGCACCCTGGTGCTGCAAGGGGGGCAGGGGGCGGTGATCCGCTACCCCTGATGGCGTTGCACTGCAAAAAGGCTCCCTCGGGAGCCTTTTTTACGTGGCGAAATGGTCTCTAGAAGTGCCACTCCATCCCGATGGCGTAATTGGCGGAGCCATAGCCCGGGATCTCGTTGCTGGAGGCGAGCGCCTTGACGGTGAGGCGGGTTGTCAGGGGGATGCCGAGCCCCATGCCGATGGCGATCTCGTCGCTCTGATCCCCCATCATGTCCACCCGCAGGGTGCGATAGAGGGAGAGATCCTGGCTCATCTGGGCATAGATCTGGGACGACTTGTTGTAGAGCTGGCCGAACACCTCCATCTGGAAGCCGTTTTGCGGCGTGATGGCCAGGGGAATGCCGGCGAAGCGGTAGAGATCCGAGTGGTTGAAATAGCTGTTGGTGATTTGCGGGGTGAAGTCAGTCTGCTGGTAGAGGGTGCTGAAATTGCGCTCGATGAGCCGGTAGGTCTGCTCCGGCAGGCGCAAGAGGTAGTCCGGCACCTCGAACCGGGCGCCAGCGAGGGCAGCCTGGGGCAGCAGGGCACAGGCGACGAGTGTCAAAGCAGGCAGAGCTGAACGCATAAAACGAGAGTTCCCCAACAGTCGAAAGCACGGCATCCATGCCGTCAGCGCATCTAAATATTCACACTATCAGGAGCTTGGGCTCCCTGCCCATTATGTCGCGAGCCGGGGAAACGCATCGGTTTTTAACTGTGAAACGGCTCACATCTCATAGATTTTCAAGGTAGTGATAGAGACTCTTTAGAATCGCAAAGTTCCGTTCGTTCCCCTGGTTCTGTTCCGCCAGGGCTTCCAGGCGCGGCACATAATCCGGCAGACGGCGGCTGAAGTAGTCGCTGCAGTGCAGGCGCCAGCGCTTCTGCTCCGCTTCGCTCAAGGTGTGGGGCCAGTTGCGGGCGCGGTAACGGAACAGCATCTCGGGCAGACGGGGATCCGTGAAGGCAAACTCCCGCTCCCCCAGCAGATCCGCCGGGGTGGCGCGCACCAGATCCATGGTGGACTTGTCGCCGTGGCCGAAGAAACCGGCGTAGAGCTGGGTGTCGGGGTCGCCGTCATTGCTGCCGGCAAACTCCTGGTTGAACACCTCCACCAGTTTTTCCCGCACCTCGGGGTGGGCCCGCAGCAGATCCAGGCTCTTGCGGCACTGAGCCCGGTTGATGCCCAGCTCGTCCGCCCGCTCCGGCGTCAGGGTGGCGGCCGGGGCCAGCACCGGGCACTTGTTGATGTGCACCAGTTTGACCGGAATGCCGGCCAGATCCCCCAGCTCCTCTTTTTTGGTGTAGAGGCGCTCGCGGATCTCCTCGCAGGAGAGCTCGATGAGCGGAGTCGGGTCACGGGTCAGATCCACCATGATCACCGCGTTCTGGTTGGTGGGGTGCCAGGCGAGCGGCGACACCCAGCTTGCACACCCCTGCCAGGGGGAGAACATGCCGGAGACGTGCACCAGGGGTTTCATGGTCACCACGTCGATGAGGGCCTTCACCTTGTTCTTGTTGCGAAGATCAAAGAGGTACTCGAAGAGCTTGGGCTGAGCCTTTTTCACCAGCCTGGCCATCTCGATGGTGGCCAGCACATCCGAGAGCGCATCGTGGGCGTTGGCGTGGGCCACGCCGTTGGCGACGGTGAGCTTCTCCAGCCTGAAGCTCGGCTTGCCCTCGTCGTCAAACGCCCACTCTATCCCCTGCGGGCGCAGGGCGTAGCAGGCCCGCAGCATGTCGAGGATGTCCCAGCGGGAGTTGCCGTTCTGCCAGGCGTAGGCATAGGGGTCATAGAAGTTGCGATAGAGGGTGTAGCGGGTCACCTCGTCATCGAAGCGGATGCTGTTGTAGCCGAGCACGCAGGTGCCCGGGGTGGCGAACTCTGCGTGGATCTGGCGGATGAAGTCCGCCTCGCACAGGCCGTCCTTCATCGCCTTTTGCGGCGTGATGCCGGTGATGAGGCAGGCTTCCGGCTCCGGCAGGTAATCCGCCGGCGGCTTGCAGTAAATCACCAGCGGCTCGCCGATGACGTTGAAATCCGCGTCGGTGCGAATGCCCGCAAACTGCGCCGGTCTGTCTTTGGCCGGACTGATGCCGAAGGTCTCGTAGTCGTGGAAGTAGTAAGTGGGCTGGGTGGTCTGCTTCGCTGATGTGCTCATGTGTTCTTGTGTGTTCGCGCTTCTGATTGATTTTTCAGGGTTTAGTGCCGTTCTGGTGAGGTGCAAATTCCGAAGACACTTTCATCGTTCACCCAAACCTGACGTTGTTCAATGGCCTGCTGGTACATTATCTGGTACAAAACACCCCATGAGAGTGGTACAAAATTTTAATGGGGTAGCAATGGCGTTATCAGATAGCTGGCTTCGAGGGGTGAATGGTAAACCATATGCTGGCCCGAGCGAAGTGAGCGACGGTGATGGGTTGAGTGTCCGGGTCTCACCGAAGGGGGTGGTTGCGTTCCAGGTTCGGCATGTGGTCGACGGGAAGCGGGTTCGGACCTCTCTTGGTCGGTACCCGGCTCTGACCTTGCGAGAGGCCCGGATAAAGGCCGATGAGCTCAAAAGCGGTGTTGCGCCGATCAGTGCCTCGGGCGACGAGCCTACGCCTGCAGCCTTGTTTGATGAGTGGTTCGAGAAGTACGTGATGCGGGAGTGCCGAGAAGGTACCCAGAAATACTATCGCTATACCTTCTCGTCGGTGAAGAACCGCTTGCCTGACCGGCCAATCAGCCAGATCACCATGGACATGTGGTTGAGCTATTTCGATGCCATCAGCGAACGGGCACCCGGGGTTACCCGTGTGGTGATCACGGGGCTAAAGGCCTGCTTCAACTGGCATGTTCGCCGCGGCACGATCAACATGCCCAACATGATGAGTCTGCGGGCCAGGGATGTTGGCGCCCCCGCCAAGACCGGTCACCGGGTGTTGACGGTGCCAGAGGTTGCAAAGATCTGGCGGGCCATTGAGGCCAGCCGGGCCGGAACCGGCAACAAAGTGATTCACTTGCTTTGTCTGGTCTATGGGTGCCGGCTGTCCGAGGCCAGAACGCTCAAGCGTCAGGACCTGGATTTCGAGTCTATGGTCTGGACCGTACCGGCGGAGATCAGCAAGACCGGCCGGCCTATCCGCCGCCCCATCACATCGGTGGGCAAGCAACTGTTCGAACGAGCAGCCATGGCGTCGGTGGACCCAGTCTATCTGTTCCCGGGTCAGGGGGAGGGGAATGGGCCGCTGGAGATCCACTCATGTAATCGGTTGGTGAGCCGCTTGCGCAGCAGCCTGGGGATCCCCCATTGGAGGATTCATGATGCTCGTCGAACGCTGTCGACCCGGCTATCGGAATTGGGGGTGTCGCCCCATATCACCGAAGTGATGCTGGGGCACACCCTGACTGGCGTGATGGCTGTTTACAACAAACATGACTGGCTTGAGGATCAAGCGGCTGCCTATGAGCGCTGGTGGACAGTGATCCAGCGGGAGCTAGGCGTTGCCACTGATCCGGTTGTGGCTATCAATCCAGGCCATGATGTGTGACTTGATCCAGCGCAGGGGCTGGTGGTCGATAGGCTTGGGAAAGGTCGCGTCTTTATTGCGGAGGTGATACAAGGCGGTTCGACCTTTTCCCAGCATCACCATCAGTTCTTTCTGCTCAATTTTCTCAATGGGCTCTAACATAAATCCTCCGGTGAATCCTAGAACGGCAGGTCGTCATCGTAATCAAATGGCGGCTCGTTGCTTTGCTGGCCCGCAGATGGGGTGGCGGCAGGCCTGGCTGGTGGCTGGGACTGAGCCTTCTGCGAACTGCCTTGCTGCGGCTTGCCGCCAAGCATCTGCAGTACCCCGGTGAAGCTGTCGACCTGCACCTCGGTGGTGTAGCGGTCCTGACCGCTTTGGTCCTGCCACTTGCGGGTCTGCAGTTTCCCTTCCACATAGACCTGTGAACCCTTCTTCAGGTACTGGCCCGCCACTTCGGCCAGCTTGCCCACAAGCACCACCCGGTGCCACTCGGTACGTTCCTTCTGCTCGCCGGTCTGCTTGTCGCGCCAGCTTTCGCTGGTGGCCAGAGAGAGGGTGGCGATCGCCATGCCACCCGAGGTGTATCTGATTTCAGGATCCTGACCCAGGTTGCCGATCAGGATGACTTTGTTGATGCCTTTCATTCATTACCCCGCGACACTTGTCCTTCTGCCAGCTGCATCTGTTCGGCATCCCGGATACAGTCATGAAGTGAGTGATGGGGGACGAACCAGTCTGGCTTTTGCCACTCATCCAGATACCCCTTGCTGCCACCAGATAGCGCATCGATGTAGGTCCGTACATCCCGCACCTGGTTGTATTTCCATGGAACCGGCAGGCTGAAGTCCTCGAACAGGGAGACCAGAATCGGCGGATCAAAGTCGGTGCCGCGGGCAAAGGGCTGTGCTCCCTTCATGAAATCGGAGAGCAGGATCAGCGCCTCCCGCACCGGGGTATTGCTGCCGTTGATGATACCGTCACGGGCCTCTTTACCCTGCTTGTTCCACCAAGCCACCGTCCCCGGGTCAACGGTGCGACCCGCCAGCAACTGCTCGGTCACATTCAGCTTGAGGTGCAGGACGTTCTCGCCCTCGGTGGAGAGGCGGCCATTGTCGATGGTGATCCCCACCTCGGCATCGTGCTTGTTGAAGCGGACGGCAGAGAGAGTGAGCACCACCGCCTTCTTGTCCATGGCCAGGGTTTCGGTATCGAATACCACGGTGTCGCCCTGATACCGCTCGGCTTTATCGTTCATGTCGTGATTTCCTCTGGACGGTCAGCTGTTCGTGATGGTTGCAAGCAGGGCATGGATTGCGTTGATTGATACCGCCTTGTCCGCATCAGGAGCAGGAAGGGATCGCATAACCCCCTCCATCTGGCGCAACTCGGCCTCGGTGTTAACACCGATCAAGCCAGCCAGCGCCGAGCGCAGCAAGGCAATGTCAGCCTCGGCCTTTCGCAGCGGATGCGCCTTGCACACTTTGATGTGATCGGTCAGGACTTGGCTGCCATGTGCCGGGGTATCCTGCGGATATTCGTGGCCACAATACACACAGGTGAGAATTCTTTCGTTCATGTCGTGTTTTCCTCTAACCATTCTGTTCGCTTGATGCGACCGCCCAGCGATAGCCGCCGTGGGTCGCCTGAGAGTTGTTCAGGCACCGGGTGATGCTGACCCGCACAAACCCGCCTGTTCGTTCCGCCTCGACAATGCTGTCGAACCTCACAATCTGCTGCTCGTCGTTGATGCCGATCACTGGCGTCTTGTGCCATTGCGGATCCCGCACTTGGTCCACGAAGAGGCGGCGAGTGTGCCGCCCTCTGCCGTTCTCCCCGACCATGCAAAAGTGCTCAACCCGGGTGGTGAAGCGGGCCTCCCTGTGTATCTGGCCCATCACGATGCTGGCCTTGCTGACCGTGAGGGAGAAGGCCGCAGCCACCTCTGCGCTGATGGCGCCATCGGTTCGGGCATGAACCCACTCGGCAACCTCCTGAATGATGCTCATGCTGCCACCTCATTCACTCGAGTAATGGCATTGACCATCACGCTCTTTTGCGTGACGGGGCTGAGGGTCGGCTCATTATGCAGGGCGTTCATAAAGGCGATGACGGCCTCCTGGCGGTGCAGGTCGAGCATGGGGAAGGCCTCGGTGAAGTTGTATCCTTCAACCTCCTTCAGAGTGGAGACAGCCTTGCGCAGCAGCACCTTGGTTTCCTCGTCCAAAGTGGTGTATTCGTCCATCAGCTGCTCGTCGCTGACCGAGATGGCGATGGCCACCTCGCGGGCGCTGTAGGTCTCCTTGATGCCGTAGAGCACGGTCAGCACGGCGACAAAGCACGACCACTCGGCGCCGCCCAGATTGAGCTGGTCGTTCTGGTAGTCGAAGGCCCAGTCCTCGAGCGGTTTGGTGCTGAACTCCTCGGCCACCTGGTGGGCATCCGGTTCTTGTCCCGGAACATCGACCATATCGAGCTGCTGCTCGGCATGGTCTGGCTCGGGGCTGGTGGGCTCGGCGCTTTGGGCCAGCAGCTCGGCGGCCTTGGCGGTGGCCAGCGTCAGCAGATCGCCGGGGGCCGTCAGGTTGTCGATGATCCAGGCGGCCAGCTCTGCAGTCTTGGCTGGGGTCAGGATGTCGGCATCGTCGATCTGGTAGATGATCGCCTTCACTGCTGGGTGACGCTGCCAGCGGGGCAGGGTGGGGGCGCGGTTATCTTCCATGACAAAGCCCTGGTGGATAGGCTGACCGGCCAGCAGGTTGGCGGCGGCCAGCTCGAGCCGATAGAAGATCTCGGAGAGCGGATAAGGCTCGTCCAGCCAACCCTGCACATAGCCCCTGACCGTATCCTGTTGCTCTTCGCCGAGATAAACGCGCCCAATCTGCTTGGCCATGATGCTGCTGGCATCGGCATAGCCCAGTTCGGCCAGCTTGGTGCTCGCACTGGTGGGGATCGTCTGCTCCAGCATTGCCAGCTCGCTGGCAGCTGCGGCGTTGGTTGCCTCATCGCTGGCCACTGGTGGCTCCCATGCTGCTGGCTCGGCTACCGCGGGTTGCTCCTGCATCATCGCTGGCTCCAACGCGGTCTGGGCAACCATGTTGTTGGTGTCGCCGATATGGTTAGGCTCGACCATTTTCCCGGCGTCGGGAACATGGCCCTGACGGGTCTTCGCGAGGGAGTACTCGGCCTCCTCGATAAGGGTCACCGCCTGGCGGTGGATCATATCGAGGATGATCTGACCGGTGGTGATGAGGTCGTCACGGCGCAGGCGTGCCTCGGGGCGGCGCTCGCCCTGCCAGCTGGCGTCGAAGATCACTACGGCTGAGGCGAAGCCGCTAGAGCTGGGCTTGTCCTTCTTGGGGTCGCGAGGCACGTACCAGCTCGGTACCTCAAAGCCGATACGGCCGCTGATGAACTGGATGAAGTCGGCATCTTCCGGCCACCAGGTTTCGCTGGTGGCGGCCTTGATGAGCAACATGATCTTGGCGCCCAGCGCCCGTTGCTCGCGGCAGTAGTTGAGGATGGCCTCCATCCCGGTGATGGGGTTCCCCTCGCTATCCGTACAGGGGCGCGAGTAGGGTGGGTTGGCGTAGGCGGCGCCCCCCAGGCGGCGCAGGTCGGCGGCCAGCTCCTGGGTCAGGGCGTTGTCTGCGGCATCGTAGTAGTGCGGCAGCAGGTGGTTGCAGTCGTCGGCGAACATGTCGAGCACCACCGGCCCCAGGGTGGGGGCGAACTTGTGGAACAGGCCCCAGGCCAGCGCCTTGGGGGTCTGCCACTGATCGCCGATCTGCTTGAGTTCGTGGTCAGGCTGGGCCTGCAGCTCGGCCAGCGCTTGGGCGTAGTGGTTCATGCCGCCACCTCGGGGCTGGTGGGGTACCAGGCAAAGCCGTCTTCTGCCTGGCGGATGACTTTGCCGCACTTCATGGCGAGGTGGAACTCGGCGGTGGCGCCCTGGCTATCTCGCCAGCCTGGGAGCATGACCAGCTCGTCGGCGAGCATGACCATGGGCAGGCTGCAGGCCATGTACTCGGCTTGGTTCAGGCCCTCGGGGAGGATGGCAGGGTTGAGCGGGATATGGCCGCGCTCACGCTGGTGGTTGGCCTCGGCATGGAAGGCGGGGCGGTTGCAGTCAGGCATGCCGGTCATGGGGCCGGCGATGTAGATGCGCTTTTGGTGGTGTTGGTTCGACATGGGTCATCCCGTGTACTGATGAGTACGGGATAAGTTAAGTCATCCAAACGCTAAAGTAAAGGTTGATGTTGTGAATGCTTAACACTACTGTTGGTAAAAGCCCGCCGTGCTGGTGGGCTTGAGTGCAGTAGTTTCTATTTCACGGCCTGAAGTTGTTTTGCAACATCTCTAGCCACTTGGGAGGCAACATCGTCCCAAGCTGCTTCCAAGATACCTGTAGCGCTCATACCGCCTATGGATGGATCATTTTTACGTGAGAAATAGGTTTTCACCCACTGACTTTTGCCCAAGGTAAGCTTGGCTTTGAATGTTATCTCACCTACGTCTAGAGAGGGGGTTACATTAAATACGCCAGCTGAATACTCGAATTTTGACTTTGCTTCAATAACATCAATCAGTAAAGGAAGACCATTTGGAGAAACCTGAGTGAAAGCGCTAATGGCTTCACTGATCCTAGCTGCCATGGCGACACCGGTCGGAATCCGGGTTTGGGATGCGCTGCCCACATAGCCAGAAGCACCTTGAACATCGATCCTGGTTGGGAAGCTTGATGGGGCCCATGTGATCATGACCGCTGGCAAATCTCTATCTACAGCTTCTTTTTGGAGTTCTTGATATGTTGGATATGAGAGGCGGTTGTTGAATGGCAGCGTCACTGCACAACCACTGAGAACACTAATAGCTAGGGTTGTTATTAATAATGGTTGAACTGTTTTCATATTAATCCTTTGTTTTTATTTTTAGAACCAATGTTATTTTGACAGATTTTTCTTAGCTTATAGAAAATAAAAGCATAAGACACCATTGTTGAATTTATGGTTGTTTAATTGGCTGTCTATTAAGGGCTGAATTGTTCAGTCCTTTCACTTATAACAGTTTTCAATCACCCCAAACTATTCCAGCAAGGTGATACATTGGAATTGTTATCTGCGCTTTCTTCTTCGGCGATGTTCAACCATAGTGCCGATGATTTGGATATGCTGGCGATCCGAGCGCATGGTGGGAAAATCGTCGTTAAGTGGGACTAGTTCAAAGACCTCTTGGCCATCCTCTCCGATTCCCCTAGGGCGATATTTCTTGAACGTTGCAGCTTCCTCACCATTCTTGGCAACTACGAAATCCCCTGGGTGAGGGTGTTCGTCCGGGTCAATCAGCACCACATCCCCTTCGACAAACTCCGGTTCCATGGAGTGGCCTTTCAACTCTATGGCAAAAGCCCGCTCCCCCAGTTCGAGGTCTGTGGTGATGTAGGCCATATTGCCATCGCACTCGCGGATCTCGTTTGGTGCTGTCCATACCCCTGCCTGCACATAGCTGATCACCGGGATCCGGTGAGTGTCTGGTGATGCTATCTCCATGTTCTGACCAGAAGGCTCGCCCTTCCCATCCATCAACCAAAACACAGAGACGGAGAGTGCCTTTGCCAACTCGGAAAGGTTCTTTGCGTCAGGGGTATATACCCCATTCTCCCACTGTGAAATGGATGCCTTGTTTGCGCCTATTTTGTCGCCGAGTTGCTGCTGGGTCATTTTCAGGCGCGACCTAGACAGCTTGATGCGTTCTCCGATGCTCATAGTTAAGTAATTTAAACCTTTTGGCGTTAATTGTGCTTGACCGGAGGGTTGCGCTTGCTTAACCTTTCCTCATCGACAGGAGGGGCTATGAAGAAACTAGACGTTATCGCCTACTTTGGCGGGGTAACAAAGACCGCGAAAGCACTCGGCATAAGCAAGTCGGCAGTGTCGCTATGGGGGGAAGAAATCCCTTACGGTCGCGCTTGTCAGGTCCAGCTCCTCACCAAGGGGAAGCTGAAAACTGAGCAGGTGCGACCATCATGACAAAACCCACCAGAACAACCACGAGAGTGAAGCGGGAACACTCCCACCTTTCTGACCCCATTGACGCCGCTTATCAGCTGAGCCGCCGGTACAACATCACCGACCTGGCCCGCCTGATGGGCTCCAAGCGCCCGACCACCCTGAACAACAAGTTCAATCCTGCTTGCGAAGACCACCACCTGACCCTGTCCGAGGCGATGGCGGTGACCGAGCTGACCGGTGATAACGCCATCCTGCAGGCCTGGGCGCTGGCCCGCGGCCATACGCTGGTGGCCCTGCCGGATAGCACGGTGACCGAAGAGGAGCTGGCCGACCAGGTGATGCTGGTGGGTGAGGTGGTTGCGGCGGTGTTTGGTGAGTTGCGTGAGGCAAGGCAAGACGGGGTGATTGACCCCATTGAGCGGAAGGCTATCACGGCGGCAGTGCACCGGGCCATCAAGGAGCTGCTGAGCCTGGAAGAGTCGGTAGCCAGTCAGGTGCGCCCGTTCCCGGGGCCACATGCACAAGGAGAGAAGTGATGAAGGAAGCACAAAAAGAGTGGGCCGGCGCTGCGGTAACAGCCCGACCCGAGGTTGGTTTTCGCGGAGAAAACAACGTGGACAAGCGTACCCAACAATCGCCGAGGGCGCAAGGCAGTCGCCGCTCGTGCATCCCGCCCATGTTGCCGAAGCTGGTGGTGGGCACCCGGGGGGCCTTTCTGGTCTACAGCGGGTTGCGCATTCCGGCCACGGCCGAGCAGGTGCAACGCCACCTGGCCTGTTTGCAGCAACACCTGCAGGAGGTGGCTCATGCATCCTGAGCTGTTTATCGAGCGCAACGTGGCGCAGCTCCTGACGGCGGGGGGATACACCCCGGATGTGGTGCACACCGCAACCCAGGCGGCCCTGCGGCATTTTCGCACCACGCCGTGCTTTGCCAAGGGGCAGGCCTTTGCCAAGTGTCTGGCGGAGGGAAAGAAGATGGCCAAGTTGCTGCAACGCAAGCTGCGCCAGCAGGAGAAGGACGCCAAGAAGGCGGCCAAACCGACGCGAGTGAAGAAGGTGAGCCATGGGTGAGGTAGTCAGACTGGCGGCCCCGGTGGCCGCCCCTGTTTCGCGAGGATGCAATGTGGCCGACAACCGTCGCAGTGGGTTTGTCCTGCTGTACAAGAGCCTGAAGGAGGTGCCGTTTTACCGCGATCCGGTGCGCAAGGCGCTGTGGCTGCACCTGCTGCTGGAGGCGGCGCACGAGCGCTGCGAGGTGAGCTTCAACGGCAATCGCCTGTTGATCCAGCGTGGCCAGGTCGTAGGCTCTGCCCGTTCCCTTGGGGAGGCCTGTGGCATCTCCGAAGACAGTGCCCGCCGATCCCTGGATGCTTTCGAGCAGGAGGGGATGATCAGCCGCTCCAGCAAGCAGGGTACCCGTGGTTATACCCTGGTCACCCTGCTCAATTACGACCCTTACCAGCGCGGAGTTTCAGAACACATTGGCGCGGAGTTTCGCGCGGAGTTGCAACCCGCATCAAAGCAGGGGACTGAGGGGGTATCGCAATCTGATGGCGCGGAGTTAGGCGCGGAGTATCACGCCGAAGATCTAAACAAGATAAACAATAAAACAAACAAAGATCTTAAAGACTCTTCGTCGCAACTCGCTGACGCGACTTTCGACCAGCAGGGGGAGGGAACTGCCATCGAGAGGGTTGCCGATCCCGAACCCAAGGCCCGGGTGATTCCCGAGGCTGCCATCCAAACCCCGAGCGGCAAGGCGTGGGGAACCGGTGATGACCTGATGACCGCGCAGTGGATGTTCCGGCGGGTGCAGTTGATCACCCCGACCGCCATTGAGCCGAACTGGGCGCAGTGGGCGAACGTGATACGGCTGATGCGCGAGCTGGACCAGCGCAGCCACCGCGATATCTGCGAGCTGTATGACTGGGTGAGCCGGGATGCGTTCTGGTGTGCCAACGTGCTGTCGCCGCAGAAGCTGCGCCAGAAGTGGGACCAGCTGCAGGCCAAGCGCGGTAATCCATCTGGCGGCCACCAGCGCCCCCTGTCCAATCTGGCGCAAGCCCAACAGCAGGCCCAGGCCCTGCGAGCCGCGGGGGTCGATTATGACGACAACACTCCCCTCTAACGTGACCAGTCTGCCCGTGAATCAGGCCAGTCTGCAGGTGAGCACCGGCATGTCGATGTTCCTGGCCGATGAGCTGTTGCCGTTGATGGCTGGGTGCTGGCCCGCCAGTGCCAGCCAGTTGGATGCCAATGCTCGCGGTGTGGCCATGGCCTGGGGTGTTCAACTGCGCGGGTTCACCGCCCAGCAGATCCGCGAGGCGGTGTTAGAGCTGGCCGATGACGCTGGCCGCCAGTTCGCCCCGCGCCCGGCCGAGGTCAAGGCCAGCATCCTGCAGCGCAATCCGGTACCGAAGTCTGCCCCTGTTGGCCGCCAGGTCTCTTTGCGAGCCTGCGAGATGCAGGCGGAGGCCCGTGTCTATGTGCGTGATCGCGAGGTGACCGATGAGGCGGTTCAGGTCGAATTGCTGCAGGTGCAGGCCGAACTGCGCCGCGAGGGTGTGACGATTACCGGGAGGATGGGGTGATGGCTGTGACGTTCAGTGAGGCTTGTGAGCGGGACATTCGCAGCGCCCGGTATGTGCGGGTGGCGGTGTACCCGGAGGTGAAGGACTGGTTGCCGGTACAGGTGCGCCTTGAAGTGTCGGATTGCCCGCGGCAACTGGGGTTCACCTCGAAGGCCCACCGGGCCGGGCACTACCTGGTACAGGGTGCCGAACTGGCTGAGGTGATGAAGGCGGTGAACGCCCTGCGCGGCCAGCAACAGCGGCCCGCCACGCTGGAGATGATCCCATGCGCGATTTCATGAGGGGCACCCTGATGGTGGTGGTGCTGGTGGGGTTAGCGGTGTATCTGGCCGCGAATGTGTCGATGGGGGTGAGGTGATGGAACTGATGATGCGGGGGGCAACCCCTTTGACGATGACCAGCGTGGAGATCGCCGAGCTGACCGGAAAGCGCCACGACAACGTGATGGCCGATATCCGCAAGATGCTGGTGGAAATTCAATCTCCTGAGAAGTCAGGCGATTACCAGGATGGCCGTGGTCGCACCCAGCCGTGCCTGTTGCTGGACAAGGACGAGACCCTTTGTCTGGTGGCCGGTTACAGCGCCCAGTTGCGGATCCGGATTATTCGCCGCTGGCAGGAGCTGGAGCAGCAAGCCCACCAGCCCGCGATGATAATCCCCCAGACCCTGCCGGAGGCACTGCGCCTTGCTGCCGAGCTGGCCGAGCAGAAGATGGCGCTGGAACAGAAGGTGGCGATGGATGCCCCGGCGGTGGAGTTCGCCAAGCAGATCGCCAGTGTGGAGAAGGGGATCACCTTGTCGGCGTTCGCCAAGACGGTGGGCCTTGGCCCCAATACCCTGTTCACCCTGCTGAGGGAACGCAAGATCTTGATGAGTTGCCGCGGGGAGCGCTGGAACCTGCCGATGCAGGAGTATGTGGACCGCGGGCTGTTCGCGACCCGGGAGAGCTCGTTTGACAGCAACGGCGAGCGGCGTATCAGCTTCACCCCCCTGATCACCGGCAAGGGCCAGCAGTGGCTGGTGGAGCGACTGATCCGTGACGGCATCCTGCGTGGGGTGGCGGCATGAGTCACAACCTGGCCCTGTTGCCATCGTCTGAACGGCAGCGCATCGAGTTGATCAAGCAGGCGCACCTGCTGGTGTGGCGCCGTCGCCGCAACGAGATCGGGCGTGAGGTTGTGGTGGCCGCCATCGATGAGGTGGATGAAGAGCACCGTGAGTGGTTTCGCCAACAGTTGAATGCGATCAGGGGGCAAGCGTGAGCGCAGGAAACGCCGTGTTTGTCGAAGCGCTGGGGCTGGCCCTGGTACCGCTGGGCGACAGCCTGCCGGCGGTGAGGCGTCAACTGGCTGGCAAGCCGGTGCGCCTGGTGCGCGATCAGGGGGCTGACCTGCTGGCCCAGTACCCTGAGCTGGTGTCGGCCCTGGCCTGCGCCGCAGTGGTCAATGCCGCCGGTGGGGAGCTGCTGACCGCCAATGCCACTGCTTGCGTGATAGCCGATGGCTGCATTGGGGAAACCGTCACCGCAGAGGTGGAGGGGGTCCATCTGCCTTTGTGCTGGCATCACGACAACGAGCACCGCAATGGGCAGTTACCGATCCGCCTCGCCGATGTGGCCGGGTGGCTGGCGCAGCTTGTGCTGCAGCGGGTCGCTGGCTGGTGTGGGGTGGCCGCTGCTGACCTGACTGCCCGGGATCTGTGCTGGTGGGCGACCGTCTATAAGGTGCTGCCTTCATTGCCGGATCCGCTGCTGCGCTCTGCCTGTCGCCTGGCACCCATCGAACCGGATCGGAAGTGGTCGCCCCGTGGTAACCGGGAGACCGATGCTCGCTATCGTGATCATCGCCTTGAGGTGGCAGAGCGCGATCCACTGGCCGATCTGCGGGCTCGCATCAATGCCAAACCAGCTATTCGTCAGATCGACCCAGAACCCGCGGCCCTCCACCTGGGCAGGCCCAAGCGCCAGCGCTGGGAGTGTGCAGCCTACCTGGCCTTTGTCCGGCAGTTGCCCTGTGTGGTGACTGGCCAGCGCGAGGGCATCGAGGCGCACCATGTCGTAGGTCACGGTATGAGCGTGATGGGCAGCAAGGCGCATGATCTGATGGTGTTCCCACTCGCCCACCAGCCACACATGGAGTTGCACCGGATCGGGTGGAAGGCTTGGGAGGCCAAGCACGGTTCGCAGTTGGAGCACGTTATCAACACACTGGAGCTGGCTTGCTCCTTGGGAGTGTTCAATGCCAAAAGCTGATTCATGGACAGTGACCCTGCCATGGCCCCCTTCAACCAACCTGATCTGGCGCAATGTGGCCGTGAGCGGTAAGCCCAGAACCCTGCTGAGCCAGGAGGGGAGGGTTTATCGCAAAGCTGCGGCCGATGCCTGTCTGGCTGCCAAGTTAGCCGGCAAGCAGATTCCCGATCGGCTGGCCCTGCGGCTGGTGGTGCAGGCCCCTGACCGGCGAGCCCGGGATCTGGATAACACGGTGAAGGCGGTGCAAGACGCCCTGACCCACGCCGGGGTGTGGCTGGACGATAGCCAGATCGACCGGTTGCTGGTGGAGCGCGGGCCGGTAGTGAAAGGGGGAATGGTGTCGGTAACGGTGGAGGTGATGAGTGCGCTTTGAATATGCAATTACCGTAGGGGATCCGCGTTCTGTGATGCTGCAGGCCTATCAGGCCCAGTCAACGGAGCGTTCTCATCTGACAAAGAGTGATGTGATGACGGCATTGGGAATGGTTCAGAAGCACAATGGTGCCGGCATGGCGCTGGTGATGGCGCGTTACTGCAAAGACCTAGGGGATGCTAAGAAGGCCCTGCTAGCTGTGCAAGCCGAGTGCGCCAAGATTGCCCCCCGCTATGTGGGGGCCAACAAGGAACGTGGCCATGGCATGGCCTTGCGCCGGGTGGCCGAGCTGGCCCTGGAACACTACTGCCGCACTGCTGACACTCCTGGGGCTTCCTGTCACCCGCAGTTCTGCCGGGGGCGGGGAGTGATCCGCGACCTGGAACTGAGCCGCCTGCACGGCAAGGCGATTGATAAGGTGTGCCCACGCTGTGGTGGTACCGGGCTACGCCCCATCCCGGGTACTCAGATCAGACGCGCCATTGAACCGTTGGCTGGTGGACTGACCCGTGGGCAATGGGAGCTGGGCTGGTATCCGCTCTATCTGGCCGTGCTGGATTGGTGCCACCAGCAGGAGTCAGCGGCGCAGGTGCGCTATTGGTATACGACGCGGTAAGTCACTTGCCCCTAGAACCCCGCTTCGGCGGGGTTGTTGCTTGTGCAGGTGAGGGTGGCTTGACGGCCACCTGCAATTTTGTGTAGGCTGATTACCAACGATGGAAGACTGCACCCGAAAGGTTGTGGTCTTTTTTATTTCTTGCTCTCAAACCTCGGCCTTGCCGAGGTTTTTTCGTTTCTGGGGTGGATTCATGAATCAAGGCCATGAGCAGATCGCTACCACTGTGGTCGGTGAAACTGCGAAATCTGCCCCTCCTGTAGCGGTGGTGAGTATGTCGTGGGCTGGTGTCTCTTTGAATGACTGGGTGCTGATCGCGACGCTTGTGTGGCTTTCGGTTCAGATCGGCTGGTTTATCTGGTCGAACATCATCAAGCCACGCGCCAAGCAGGCGGGGTAGGCATGACAAAAGTACGAATTGCCATAGCGGCGCTCACTCTCAGTGCTGCCGGCTTTGTGGGGATCCTGAATCGGGAGGGGTTTGAGCCGACGGCTTACCCCGACCCCGTACACGGTACCAAGCTCCCCACTATCGGCTTTGGGAGCACCGAAGGGGTCAAGATGGGTGACACCATCACGCCCGTCGCCGCGGTGAACAGGAGCCTTCGGGAGGTGCGGGTGTTCGAGAATGCCCTCAAGGCCTGCATCAAGGTGCCACTCCACCAGTATGAGTTCGACGCCTATGTCGAGCTCTCCCACAACATCGGTCCCGGCGCCTTCTGCCGATCCACCATCGTGAAGCGCCTGAACGCTGGCGACTACCCCGGGGCCTGCGAGGCGATCCTGCTATTCAAGCGTTCCGGCAACCAGGACTGCTCGGTACCGGGGAACCGGGTATGCCCCGGGCTCTGGAAAGACCGGCTGCGCCTCAATGCGAAGTGCAAGGGGGTGTGATGGGAGTGACTCAGCAGAGCAAGGTGCTGCCGTTCCTGGCCGGTGCCTTGGTGATAGCCGCCCTGGCCGGCGGTGGGGTGGCGCTCTACTGGTCTGGTCAAGCCAATGGGAAGGAAGGGGAGCGCAAGACCTGGCAGGCGAAGTGGGATGAAGAGGCGACCCGTCTGGCCACGGCCAGGACTAAGGCAGAGCTGGAGGCTCGGGAGGAAGAACTGCGCCGCCAGGCAGAAATCGATGAGGTAAGAGAGCATGCGCAAGAACAAATCGCCCAAGCACAAGCTGATGCCGATGCTGCTAGCCTTGAGTCTGGCCGGCTGCGCGAGCAAGCCCGCCGCCTGGCAGCCCGAGCAAGTCAGTGCGCCAGCAATCCCGGGGCTGCCCAAGGAGGCCCGGCAGCCGGACATCCTGCCATGGTGCTCGCCGACCTGCTCAGCCGGGCTGACGAAAGAGCGGGTGAGTTGGCAGCAGCGTATGACCGAGCTCGAGCATCAGGATTAGCCTGCGAACGGGCTTACCAGTCTCTGGTTAAGGAATAGGATGCCACCGAAACGGATGAAGCCATGCCGTCACCCCGGTGGCTGCCCAGCCCTAACTGCTGACCGTTCCGGCCTGTGCGATGCGCATCGCGTTTCGGGCTGGGTGGCGCACCAGGCGGGAAAGTCGCGGCACCAACGAGGGTATGGCAAGGAGTGGGACAAGCTCCGCCGCATCATCTTGGTGCGGGACAACTACCTGTGCCAAGCCTGCATCAGGACAGGGGTCTATACCCAGGCCACCACGGTTGACCACATCAAGGCCAAGACCCACGGCGGAACGGACGACCATGCGAACCTTGAGAGTCTTTGTGCTCCTTGTCATGGTGCCAAGACCGCCCGCGAGCGACTGAAAAGCCGGTGAAATGGCCTGAGTTTGAGGTGCTGACCGGAAAACATGCCCTTTTGATGCCACCCCTTTGAGATCCTTTTCGGGATCCAACCTGACCCATTGAATCCAGGCCGGGCGCGGACCAGGCGGGGAGGGGGTGGTCAAATCCCTACAGCTTTTCGCCCCTTAGTACCGCCGCCCAGGGATTTTTACACGGGCGGGAAATAAGAAAAATTTTCCAGCGTGATGTCACGGCCACCGATTGAGGTGGCGGCGTGATGTCACACGAGGTGCGTTTATGACAAGAGCCGCAGGGGGAGGCCGCCCGACTGGCGGAGATCTGCCGGCGGTTGCCTCCGACCAACTGATCACCAGGGCGCCCCCGGTTCCCGAAGATTTGCAAGACTCCGCCCCCGCTGCTGCTTTGTGGAAGCAGACCATCAAGATCCTGATCAACCGCAAACAGCTCACCGGAGATCACCTGCCGCTGGTGCTGGCCTATTGCGACTCGTTCGATCTGTATCTCACCGCCAAGAAGATGATCAAGGAGGACGGGATCACCACGCCGACCGAGAGCGGCATCAAGAAGCACCCGGCGGTCGCTGTGCGTCAGGATGCGCTGTCTACCCTGGTGCGGGTCGGTAGTCTGCTTGGTCTGGACCCGACCAGTTACCGCCGGCTGATGGGAGGTGGCGGAGGCGGCGACCCCGAGGGGGACAATGAATTTAGGACCTTCTGACCATGGCCGCCAATCCGAATGTCAACGCCGCGAACAAGTACGCCCGCGACGTTGTCTCGGGTCGAATCACCGCCGGGCTCTATGTTCGGCAGGCCTGCCAGCGCCACCTGGACGATCTGGAGAAGGCCAAGGATAAAGCCTATCCGTACAGGTTCGACATCGCCGCCGGCGAGCGGGCCTGCAAGTTCATACAACTGCTTCCCCACACCAAGGGGAAATGGCGGCGCCTGCCGCTGGCCCAGCGCCGTATCACCCTGGAGCCGTGGCAGCTGTTCTTTCATGCCTGCGTCTACGGCTGGAAGCGCAAGAAGGACGG
This sequence comes from Aeromonas sp. LsrichE-8G, assembly GCF_022869435.1. NCBI lineage: Bacteria > Pseudomonadati > Pseudomonadota > Gammaproteobacteria > Aeromonadales > Aeromonadaceae > Aeromonas > Aeromonas sp. LsrichE-8G. The sequence continues at coordinate 70,780 of NZ_JALIHH010000115.1, read as the reverse complement.
CCTGCGCCGGTTTCGGCGGGCGGCCCTGTTCGTGCCGCGCAAAAATGGTAAGTCCATCGTCGCGGCCGGGAACGGGCTCTACATGTTCGCCGCCGATAACGAGCCGGGCGCCGAGGTGTATTGCGGGGCGACGACCGAGAAACAGGCGTGGGAGGTGTTCAAGCCAGCCCTGCAGATGACGCACCAGTTACCCAACCTGCGTCGTCATTTCGGTGTCATGGTCGCCGCCAAGAAGATGATGCGCCAGGATGGCTCTGTGTTTGAACCCATCATTGGTAACCCCGGCGATGGCTCCAGTCCCCACCTGGCGATTGTCGATGAGTACCACGAGCACGACACCGCCGAGCTGTTCGACACCATGGACACTGGCATGGGGGCCCGTGAACAGCCGCTGATGCTGGTCATCAGTACGGCGGGCTTTGACCCGACCGGCCCCTGCAAGCAGTTCTGGGACGAGTGCGTCAAGATGCTCGCGGGGGTCGAACCCGATGACGAGCTATTCGCACTCATCTACACCCTGGATGATGGGGATGATCCCTACAGCATCGAGGCCCTGCGCAAGGCCAACCCCAATTTTGGCGTGTCGGTGTTCGAAGATTACCTGGCGGCCCAGTTACTACGTGCCAAGCGCAGCGCTCGCAATCAGACCAAGTACCTGATCAAACACTGCAACGTCTGGACGACTGCCGCCGTCACCTTCTTCAACTTCGGCCACTGGCAAGCCGCCAGCAACCCGGCGCTGAGGATAGAGGACTTCATCGGTTGCCCCTGCTGGTTCTCGCTCGACCTGGCCAGCAAGCTCGACGTCTGCTCCATGGTGATCGTGTTCGCCCGCTACGAGTCGGACGGCCAGCTCCATTACTACCTGTTCAGCCGCCACTGGCTGCCGGAGGAAACGGTCAACGACCCGGACAACCGCAATATGGCGCGCTATCAGGAGTGGATCGCTACCCCTTGGCACAACAGCGGAGGGGTGGCCCTCAATGCCACCGATGGCGCCGAGATAGATTTCGGCGAGATCGGGGGAGAGGTGATCGGCCTGGCGAATGTCTACTCGCCCCGCGAGGTGCCGCACGACCCATGGAACTCGGCGCAGCTCGCCCAGCAAATCGCGGCGGCCGGCTGGCTGCCGGTGGCGATCCCGCAGACCACGGCACACCTCAGCGCGCCGATGAAGGAGATCGAATCGGCGATCGCCTCCGGGCGCCTGCACCATGACGGCAATCCGGTGCTCAACTGGATGATCTCCAACGTCATGGCGAAGGAGGATGCCAACGAAAACGTGTTCCCTCGCAAGGGGAATCGCGACGCCAAGATCGACGGCGCCGTTGCGGCCATCATGGCCGTGGGCCGCGCCATGCTCAACAAGGGCGAGTTTATGAGCCCCTATGCAGATGATGACTATGACCCGACTGATGCGCGTCTTGATTGACGCAGCGCTGCTGCTCGGCCTCTGCCTGATTGGCGCCGGGGCCTACTTCACCTATGGCCTCGGTCCTGCCCTACTGCTGGTCGGTGGCTTGCTGATAGGGCTGGCCCTGCTGGTCGTCCTGGTAATTTTGAAACGATGGGGAGACCGCCATGCTCGGGATGTTGCTCGGGAGTGAATCGCGCGCAGAGGTGCTGTCCTCGTCAGATCCGGCGCTGGCCGAATGGTTTGGCCTGGCCCCGATGACTGACAGCGGCATCGCCGTTACCGCCAAAACTGCCATGCGCCTGGCGGCGGTCTATGCCTGTGTCCATCGGCTATCGAGCAACATGGCCCAGCTCCCGCTTCATGTAATGCGCCGGGACGGTAGCAACGTGGTGGACGGCAACGATCATCCTGCCCACGCCCTGCTCTCCACCTCGCCCAACCAGTGGCAATCCAGCTACGACTGGCGCGAGCAGGCCCAGCAGGTGGTGCTGACCAATGGCAACGCCATCACCCGGTTGCGCCGTGACCGGCGTGGTCAGCTGATCGAACTGGATTTGTTCGAGCCGGAGCACATCGGCGAGCCGGTCAAAGGTGCCTCCGGCTGGTATTACCCGGCCTATGACGCCCAGGAGCAGCGCTGGTTTGCACTGCCGATCTATGACGCCGCCCACATCAAGGGATTTGGCGGCAGCCGCTACTGGGGAATGAGCCCGATCCGCTACCACGCCGAGACCATTGGCCTGGGCCTCGCGGCCAAGAAATATGGCTCGCAGTTCTTCGGTGGCGGTGGTCGCCCCTCCGGCATTCTGATCGACAAAACCCCCAACGCTGTTGGCGATCTCGGCAAGCAACACCGCGCCAACCTGAAATCTGCTTGGAAAGAGGGCGGTATCGGCAAGGGTAGCGGCCGCACAGCCCTGCTCTCGGGAGATCTGGACTACAAGGCGATCACCATCTCGCCGGAAGAGGCGCAGTTCCTCGACACCCAGAAGATGAACCGCAGCGAGATCGCCGGGCTATTCAACGTCCCCAGCCACATGATCAACGACCTGGAGAAGGCGACCTTCTCCAACATCAGCGAGCAGGCCATCCACTTCGTGCGCCACAGCATCATGCCCTGGGTGGTGCGCTGGGAGCAGGAGCTAAACCGCAAGCTGTTCACGGATATGGAGCGGCGGGCGGGTTACTACGTCAAGTTCAACCTGGCCGGTCTGCTGCGCGGCACCGCCAAAGAACGGGCCGAGTTCTATCACTACGCCATCACCGATGGCTGGATGTCCCGCAACGAGGTCCGTCTGCTCGAAGATAAGAACCCGAGGGATGGGTTGGACGAGATGCTGGTCTCTGTCAACGCGAGCAAGCTGATCGGCGATAAAGACAAAAACACCAACGACGAGGTTAAAGATGACCCAAGCAACAGCGACCAGTGATCGGGAGCGCCGCTTCTTCCGCTGCGAGGTGCGCGCCGATCCCGGTGCGGAGGGGCAAGGGGCCAAGATCATCGGCTACGGCGCTACCTTCAACAGCCTGAGCGAAAACCTCGGCGGCTTTCGCGAGATCATCAAGCCCGGCGCTTTTGACAGCGTGATGCAGGACGATGTGCGCGGCCTGTTCAACCACGACCCCAACTTCGTGCTGGGCCGAACCAAGAGCGGCACCCTGCGCCTGACCCTGGATGACACCGGGCTGCGGTACGAGATCGACGCCCCGGACACCCAGACGGTACGGGATATGGTGTTGGCCCCGCTGCAGCGGGGAGACATAGACGGTAGCTCGTTCAACTTCCGGGTGGCCCACGATGGCGAGCGTTGGTACTACGACGATGATGGCCTGCTGATCCGCGAGATCACCAAGTTTGCCCGCCTCTATGATGTCGGCCCGGTGGCCTTCCCGGCTTACCCGGATTCTGCCGCCGCCTCCCGATCCATGCAGGAGTACCTGGCCACCGAAGCCCGTGCCCTTGCCGCTGAGGATCGCGAGCGCCGGGAGCGAGAATTGAACCTGATCGGCGCATGACTGCGCTGTAAACCATGACCCGCTTCGGCGGGTTTTTTATTGTCCTAACGGAGCAGTGCCCATGAAATTGCACGAAATGAAGCAGAAGCGCGCCACCATCGCCGGTCAGATGCGCAAACTGCACGACGAGAACAGCGAGAAGCGCTGGGATGAAGCCCTGACCAAGCAGTGGGGGGACATGAACCAAGAGCTGCGGGATCTGGATGCGGCCATCGCCCGGGAGGAGCAGCTGCTCAGCCTGGACACCGACGACCTGAACAGCGACCCCGAGCGCCGCTCCCTGATCGACACCGACACCAGTGTCACCGAAGCGCGCCAGATCAAGGTGCTCGACACCATGCTGCGTGGTGGCTTCAGTGCGCTCGATACCGAACAGCGTCAGCTGTTTAAAGAGATGCGCGCCCAGACGGTTGGTACCGGCTCCGAGGGCGGCTTCACCGTGCCGACCGAGTTCCGCAACCGGGTGGCCGAGGCCATGAAGGCGTTCGGCGGCCTCGCCAACATCGCCACCGTGTTCGAGACCGACAGCGGCAACCCCATCACCTGGGCGATCACCGACGGCACCGCCGACGAGGGGGTGATGATCGGCGAGAAAGAAGAGAGCACCGAGCAGGACATGGAGTTTGGTCAGGTGGTCATTGGTGCCAAGAAGATGACCTCCAATATCGTCAAGATCTCCGACGAGCTGCTTCAGGACTCTGGCGTCGATATCGCTGGCCTGATTGCCCGCCGCATCGGCTCCCGTCTGGGTCGTGGTGAGGCCAAGCAGCTGCTCTCCGGCAGCGGTGCCGGCAACAACATCAAGGGGCTGTTGAACCAGGTCACCGGCGGCAAAACATCGGCGGCGTCTGGCGCGATCGCCCATGCCGACCTGCTGGCCCTCAAGCACGCGGTGGATCCGGCTTACCGTGCCGGCACTGCCCGCTGGCTGTTCAACGACAACACCCTGCTCGGCCTCAAGCTGATGAAAGATGGACAGGGGCGCCCGCTCTGGCTGCCTGATATTGCGGGCGTGGCACCCGCCACCATCGACGGCGACCAGTACCAGATCGACCAGGGGATGCCCGATGTGGCCGCGAATGCCAAGGCGGTGGCCTACGGCGATTTCAGCTACCTCCAGATCCGCCGCGTCAAAGGCATGGAGTTGCGCCGCCTGACCGAGAAGTATGCCGAGTTCGGCATGGTCGGTTTCCTGATGTTCCACCGCTTCGACGCCCTGCTCGAAGACAAAGCCGCCGTCAAGGTGTTGACCGTCAAGGCATAACCAATGCCGGGGCATGGCCCCGGCTTGTTTGAGTCGATGTATAGGAGTGCGTTATGCACGTGATTCTTACGACCTCGCTGTTTGGCGAACGGAGCGGCAACGCCGGGGATCCCCTGACCGTTGCCAACCAGGCGGAGGCGGACGAGCTGGTACAAGCCGGGATCGCCAGATACGCCACCGATGGCGATGCCGAGTCCAGCAAGAAACCGACAAGCAAGGGTAAGGGAGGCAGCCGTGCCTCTGCTTGATGTGGTGCTGCTGAAAAAGCAGCTTCGCCTGGACGCCGACGACACTGCCGAGGATGAACTGCTGGAGGTATACCTGGGGGCCGCAGAACAGGCCGCCGCCAACTACATCGGCCGTCAGCTCTACCCGGCGGGGAAGCTGGTGCCTGAGGGCGACAGCTACGGCCTGACCCTCGACAACAAGGCGGTGGTGGCAGCCATTTTGATGCACGCCGCCCAGATGTATGAGAATCGGGAGACCGTTGTCACCGGCATCACCGTCAGCGAAGTGCCCATGGCCTATGCCCATTTGCTGGGCCCGTACCGAATTCTGTATCCTGAGTTGTGAGGGATTGATCACTGTTCCATGGTGCATTTACATTGAATACGATTGGTTTCAAACGATATCCTACTTACCTTTGTTCTAGAGGAGGATAGGATGAAAAAGTGTCTTTCGGTGGCAGTGGCTGTTGGCTTAAGTGGATGTGTTACCTCCCCTGCGGATATGCCTATTAACCCATCAGATAGAGAGTTCTCTCAAATCTATGATGTTCCTAACATGTCAAAGGGACAGATTTATGAGGGCTCTCTGAAGTGGATCGCGGAAAACTTTAAATCAGCCAAGTCGGTCATCGAGTATCAAAATGCTGCTGATGGAGTCTTGATTGGCAATGGCATGATCAATTATCCATGTGCCGGCTTCGAATGTATTGGTAAGGCATCCTGGAGAGTTAAGTTCACGATGAAGGTTGAGACTAAAGACGGTAAGTTTAAAACAGACTTTAAAAACCTTCTTCTCGACATGCCTGCAACTGTCAGTGAATTTGGGTCGTATCCCGCCATGGAACTACCGATTCAAACTCGAGGGGATCTGGATGCTGTGAAACCTAAGCTTCTTGAGTTTGGTGATGAAATGAAGAGTAGCTTCACCGCCAGTCGTTCAGACTGGTAACTTAATCAGCAACATAAACCCGCCATCATGGCGGGTTTTTTTATTGCCGGAGGAAACATGCCTGCAGGCCGCTTGCGAGACCGCATCACCCTGCTGACCCGTCAGACTGGCCGCGATGCCGTTGGCCAGCCTCTCGATGGCTGGGATGAATCCAGCCCCATCTGGGCGGATGTGCAGATGATCGGCGGTCGTGAACAGATGCGGGCCGGGCGAGAGGTGAGTGAGGGGCAGTACAGCATCCGCATTCGCCACCGTCCTGGCGTGACCACCGCGCAGCGCATCCGGCTGGCGGTATCGGGTGAGGTACTGGACATCAAGCTGGCGCAGCCAGACCAGCGCCGCGCCTGGCTGACCATCACCGCCGAGAGGGTCGACCCATGACCACTTCGTTCGATGTGTCCGGCTTTGATGAGCTGGAAAGCCAACTCGCCAACCTGGATTTGGCCGTGCAGAAGAAGGTGCTGCGAGAAGTCGCCCGTACCTCGGCTCAGCCGGTGCTGGCCGATACCCAGTTGCTGTACGAACAGAACTGGGACCACGACACCGGTCAGCTTGGCGAGAGCATCAAGCTGCGGGTCAGCATTCCGCGCAATCCCACCTGGGCCGATGTGGTGGCCTCGGTCGGGGTGTTCAAGAACTACAAGGTGCAGGTGGCGGCAGGCAAGGCCATCGACGCCCCGGTGTACGCCTATTGGCTGGAGCACGGCACCCGCGAGCACAGCCTCGCCTCGGGGGCCAGCCTCAAGAAGCACAGCGATTCTGCCAAGGCGCAGAAGCGCGCCCACCTGCGTCGCGACCGCCCAGGGCAAGAGATTCTTATTCACCCCGGTATCGAGGCGCGCCCTTTTATCCGCCCGGCATTTGACCGCCATATCGAGGATGCGCTCGAGATCCAGCGCACCACGCTGTCAGCGGCCATCGACAAGGCATTGCGATGATTTTCAGAGAAGCGTTTCACCGGCTGATCAGCGGCGCCCTGGGCATTGAGCCATACCCCGGCACCGTGCCTCAAGAGGCCGCGCTGCCGGCGGCGGGCTACTTCCTCACCTCGCCGGTGCAAGCCGCCCGCACCCTGGAGGGCGGGATCACCCTGCAGAGTCACAACTGGCAGATCGACCTGTTCGCCACCCGCCGCACGGAGCTCGACGAGCTGGCCAACCGGCTTTCCGCCCTGGACGGCACCACCACTGATCAGTTTCAACGGGTGACCGTGCTCGATGCGCGGGACGCCAAGAGCGAGGGCGGCAGCGAGCTGCGCGCCATCGTTGAGATCCAAACCACCAATCGGAGAAATAGAGCATGACCACTCCAGCATCCCCGCAAGACGCCGTCCTGGGTGCCGGCACCCTGACCTTCTTCAAGGAGAAGGGCGCCGTCACTGCCTTTCAGCAGGTGATCGGCATGATGAGCATCGGCCAGGTCGGTGAGAAAACCCCAACCCAGGAACAGACGACCCTGGAAGATACGAGTAAGCGCTATATCGCGGGCCTGTTCGACGGCCCCGATAAGGAGCTCAAGGGTAAAGCCTATGACGGCGACGCTGGTCAGGAGGCGTTTTTCACCGCCGCCCGTGCTCGCAAGATCGTCATCATCCAGCACCAGTGGCCGGACGGCGTTACCGCCGAGTATGAAGTGGTGTTGTTGGGCTATATGCGTGACGAGACCGGTGGCGACAAGACCATCGACTGGGTGGTGCCGTGTAAGCAAAACGGCACCGTGACCTGGGGCAAGGCGGCAGGGGGCTAATCAACCATGACGAACAAAAAAACCAAGGCGCCCACTGTCACGGCGGCGGCCCTGCTCAACAAGCTGGCCTATCGGCATGAGCGTGTCCCGGCCCCCGAGTTCGGGGAGGGGATGGAGATCATCGTGCGCGAGATGCCTATCGCCGGGCTGCTCGAATTCCAGCGCCGCAACTTCGACCCTGTCACGGGGCAACCCCTGGCTGATAACCCCTATCAGTGGATGGTCTCCCTGCTCGTGGCCTGTATGGTCAACGAGGATGGAGATCCGCTGGCTACCCAAGACGATGTGCCGCAGCTGATGGACGCCATGCCCATGTCTCTGGTTGACCGGCTGATACCCGTGGCCAAGGCCCTGAACCGGATGGGTGAGCAGGCCACGGAGCAGGAAAAAAACGAATCCGCGCCAGCGACACCCTGAAATGGGTGATCCGGCTGGCGCTGGATCTGCACAAGAGCCTCACGGAGATCATGGCCTTGCCGGTCTCCGAGCTGGATACCTGGGTCGCGTGGTACGCCCTAGAACATGAGCGCCTGCACCCCACTCCGAAAGACCCCAACACCATCACCCCGGAAGAGTCCCGGCAGGCCGTCAAGGCGCTGCTGGGCTAAGGATCCACTATGGCCGTGCTTCGCTCCCTGGTTACGACTCTGGGGCTCAACGCCGCGCAGTTTCGCAGCGAGCTGAAACGTTCCCGAGACGATTTCGCCAGCTTTGGCGGCAGCATCGTCACCGGAGCCAAGGTGGTGGTCGGCGGCGTGCAGGCCACGATCGCACAGATATTCAGCCTGCGCAGTGCGCTGATCGCCCTTGGCTCGGGGGCTGCCCTCGCGGGCATCAAGGCCGCGTATAGTTCGCTGGACCAGACTGCCCAGCTCGGCCGCAACGTGGGCATCGCCGCGCAGCAGTGGCATGCCTACGCCCAGGCCGCAGAGTGGGCGGGCTCCAGTAGTGAGCGGCTGGCGGATGTGATCAAGGATCTCAACGTCAAGATCGCGGACGCCGCCAAGACCGGCGGCGGCCCCATGGCGGACTTTTTCAAGCAGATTGGCCAGTCGGCGCAGTCTTGGGCTGCCCTCTCGCCGGACGAGCAGCTGCGCCGCTTCACCGCCGAGCTGCAGAAGATGAGCGCCAGCGATGCGCGATTCTGGCTCGACGAGCTGAACGACGCCGCCGCCGAGCTGTTCGATACCCTCTACACCCGCAATGGGGAGCTACTGACCTTTGCCGACAGCATCGAGGCGATGGGGATGGCGCTCACCGGTGGCCAGTTCGCCGCCGTGCGCGATGCCCGCCTTGAGCTGGATCGGCTGGTGTCGGTGCTGGGGGCGCTCTGGCAGCAGGTCAAGGCCAGCATGGCCCCGGCCGTGGCGGAGGGTTCCCGCCTGATCAGGACGTGGATCACCGACAGTGCCGAGGCCAAGGGCGGCTTTGCCGAGCTGGGCAAGGGGATTGCGCTCTATGTGATTGATGGCGTGGAGCAGGCCAGCCGCGCCCTGCAGGGGCTGATGCAGTGGGTTGATCAGACCATCAACAAGGTCGAGCCCCTGATGAATGAGTCGATGCGGGCGCCCTACCTCAAGGCCCGCGCCGATCTGTTCGCGGCCCGAGCCGATTACAACGAGGCCAAAAACGCATTCAGTGAGGTTGCCAATGCGGATGGCTCTGTTGGTGAGCACGCCTTCAATCATCTGGCCCAGATGAGTGAGGAGCTCGCCCAGGCGGAGGAAAGGGTCAAGTCGTTTCAGAGCGTCGGAGAGGGCAACGGCTGGGATGGTTATTTCAAGAACCTCGGGTTGCTCCGCCAGAAGATTACCGAAGCCACAACGGCAGGTGATGGCGAGGCGCCTTTGCCTGCGCCTGGCGCTGGCCGCCCGGTCGGGGTGGTGGCGATCCCGGATGCCCCCAAGGCGCCGAAGAAAGCCAAGGCCGCCAATTATGCCGCCGTCGATTCCTTCCGTGAGGAAACCGCGCAGATCGCCCGCGAGCTGGCCAAGCGTCAGGCGCTGCTGGAAAACAGCAATGCCGCCCTGGCGGGAGTTGATCAGCAGTGGTATGACGCCCGCGCGGCGCAGGCCCAGGAGGCCTATGGCGCCTCGATTATCGAAGAGCAGAGCCGCTGGCAGGATGCCCAGTCCCGCCTGCAGCAGCAGTATGCCAGCGCCTATGATGCGGCTGCCGGCAATCACGAACTGCAGATGCAGCTGCAAATGGAGCAATACGGTGCCCGCGAGAAGCTGGAGCAGGATCACCAGGCCCGCCTGCTGCAGATCGAGAACGACCGGGTCAACAAGCAGCGCGAGTATCAGGCTACGGTAGCGGCCGAACTTCTGAGCTTCACCCAGCAGCAGATGAGCATCACCACCTCGGCGATGCAGCAGGCAGGAATGGAGCACACCGGCGTCTACAAGGCGCTGTTTGCCATGCAGAAGGCCGCCGCCATTCCGTCGATCATCGTGTCGACCGAAGAGGCCTCGGCCAAGGCGCTGGCGGCATTCCCCCCGCCGTACAGCCTCGGCCTCGCCGCCAGCGTCAAGGCGATGGGTTATGCCTCGGCGGGTATGGTGGCGGGGCAGGCCATCGCCGGCATGTTCGACAAGGGCGGGTACATCCCGGCCAACCAGTTCGGCATCGTGTCTGAGCTCGGTGATGAGTTCGTCAACGGCACCCTGGTGCGCGGTCCGGCCAATGTGACCAGTCGCCGTGACAGCGCCGCCATTCTCGAGCGGGCAGCAGGGCAGGGCGGTGGCGGTGGCGGGGTGACGGTCATCCAACATCTGGCGGTGTCCGGTGCTGGCGATGCGGCCCTGGCCCTCGCCTGCGAGCAGGCCGCGCGGCAAGGCGCAGAAGCGGGCGCCAGGCAGGGTTATCAGATGGTGGTTGAGGATGTGTCTAGCTACGGCCAGATCCGCAAACTGATAGGGTAAGGACGTATGGCTGAGGTGATTGATTGGCCGGTGGACTTGATCCCCGGTGAGATGAGCCTGGGGCTGGAGAGCATGACCCGATCCTTTGAGTCTCCATGGACGGGCTCGGTGCAGACGGTCGAAACCCCTGGTTCGAAAGTCGTGATGCAGATCAGCTTCAAGGGGTTGCCCGTGGACAAGGCCCGGCGGCTGGAGGCGTTGGTCTTCTCCCTGGATGGGCAGGCAGGCAGGGTGCGCCTCTGGGACTTTGGGGCTCGGCTGGTCGGTAGTCCCCAGCCGGTGCGCGGCGTCCCGGTCGTGACGGAAGCGTTGGCGATGCGCAAGATGTTTACCAGTCGCGGCTGGACGCCAGGCACCAAAGTTTTACAGGTCGGCGACTGGATCCAGATCGGTGATGAGTTGAAGCGGGTGCTGGCCGATGTCACCTCCGACCTGAGCGGTGGCGCATTGATCCGGGTCGCCCCCATGCTGCGTGGCGACTACCCCTCCGGCACCCCTCTTTCGGTGAGCCGTCCCAGCGGGGTGTTCATGTTGCGGGACGACAAGGCGGTGACCTTTCAGCGATCCCCCGGTGTGTTTACCGATGTGTCCCTGTCCTTCGTGGAGAGCTTCTACCCATGATCGTTGGCCTTGACCCCGATGTGATCGCCGCACTGAACCAGCCCCACGTCTCGGCGCTCTATGCGCTCAAGCTGGATCTGGTGAGCGGCGTCAGCCGCGTTCACTCCGGCCTTGGGCCATTGGTGATCGGCGGGGAGACCTACTACGGCGTGGGCTCCATGGGGTCGGTCGGCCCCCAGAAAGAGCAGCTTTCCACCTCGCCGACCAAGCTGACGGTGGCCCTGGGCGGCCTGGACGACAGCATGTTGGCCGAGGTGATGCGCGAGCGTATCGTGGATCGAATGGCCTGGCTCTACCTGGTGGTGATGGGCCCCGATGGGGCGCCGCTCAATGCCAGCCTGCAGTTCAAGGGGCGGATCGCCCAGACCCCCATCAAGGCCGGAAAGACCAATACCATTCAGCTCACCATCTCCAACATCTTCGAGGATTGGCAGAAGGGGCTGAACCTGCGTTGCACCGACGAGAGTCACCGCCGCCTTTACCCCAATGATCGCTTCTTCCGCTACCAGAACGAGATGGCCGACAAGTCTATTTTCTGGGGCTCGAAGAAGGACGCCCCCGGCTTCGTTTATAAGGACTGACCATGCGCCATCCAGACTGGCAACTCCGCATCATCCAGTGCATTCAGGCCGCCTCCGAGCGGCCTTTTTGTTGGGGTGAAAACGACTGCTGTTTGTTCGTGGCGGATGTCTGTCTGGCCGCCTGCGACAAGGATCCCGCAGCCGCCTATCGCGGCCGCTACAGCACCGAGCTCGGCGCCAAGCGGGTGCTGGCCAAGACCCACGGCAGCATCGCCGCCGCCCTCGATGCGCTGTTTGAGCGGGTGCCGGTCACCATGGCTCAGCGCGGCGACGCCCTGGTGTTCGAGGGGCCACAAGGCCAGACCGCCGCCGTGATGTGGGCGGGTCAGGTATGGGCCATGACCGAACAGGGGGCCCGTCCCATCCCCGATGTCGTTCCCCTGTCAGCCTGGAGAGTCGAGTAATGCCCGCTGTTGCCATTCCTATCATTGCCGGTGTCGCCGCCGGTGCGGGCTCGGCCCTGGTGGTCAGCACCGCGACCGCCATCGCCATCGGTACGGCGGTGGCCAGCGCCACCATGATGATCACCGCCAAGAAGCCGAGTCTGGGGGATTACCGCAGCGCCAGCGAGCGCAGCCAGATCTTGCGGGCCGCCGCCAGCGACAAGACATGCACCTATGGCCGGGTGATCTCCTCCGGTCTGATGAGCTTTGCCGCCGAGCAGGCGGGCGAGCAGGAGGAGGGGGAGTGGCTGCACATCGCCCTGGTGATCTCCGGCCACAAGCTCAGCCGGATCGGGGATATCTGGCTTGGCGATGATCTGGTCGGCACCTTCGGGGGGCTGGTCAGCTACGAGCTGCACGTCGATCGGCAGACCTGTGACCCCTTCATGCTGGCGAACTGCGCCGACTGGCGGGAGGACATGATCGGCCAGGGCATCACCTGGTTGCGGATCTCGTTCAAGTTCGATGCCGAGAAGTTCCCGGCTGGCTTGCCTAACATCAAGATCGAGAAGTTCGGCAAGGAGGTGTGGGATCCCCGCGATGGCCAGTGGAAGTGGAGCCGCAACGCCGCCCTGGTGATCCTCGATTACTATCGCACCTGGCTCAACGTGCCGGACGATGAGCTGCGGCTCGATGAGTTTATCCAGGCCGCGAACATCTGTGACGAACTGGTGGCCATTCCCGGCGGCGGCACCGAGCCGCGCTACAGCCTCGATGTCGAGTTCGATCTGGGGGAGGCGCGCGTCAAGGTGCTGGAGGCCATGCACATGGCCTGCGCCGCTCAGCCGACCTATGTGGGCGGCAAGCACGGCATCATCGCCGGGGCTTACTACGGCCCCGCCAGCGACGAGCTGCGAGCGCACCAGATTGTCGGCGATACGGAGCTGCTGCCGGAACCCCCCAGCAGCGACAAGATCAACCAGGTGGCGGGCACCTTCGTCGACCCTGTCTCCTTCAAGAAGACCGACTTTCCCGCCGTGATCGTGCCGGAGTGGGTCGAAGAGGACGGCGGCCAGCCGCTGGTCGAAGATCTCGATCTGCGCTGTGTCACCAGCGAGCACCAGGCCCAGCGCCTGGCCAACATCATCCTGCGTCAGCGCCGCAATGCCCGTACTCTCACCTGCAGCGTCAACCTGTCCGGCTGGCGCTACCGCCCCGGCCAGACCATCAGGCTCTACATTCCCGCGCTGGGTATTCAGGGGCCGGAGTTTCGGGTCAGTGACTGGGCTTTCAGCCTCAACAACGGGGTGGACCTGACCCTGCGGGAGGACTCCCCGCTGTTCTGGGCCGATGCCATCGGCAAGCCCATGACCCGGCCAGAGATCACCGAGTTGCCGACCGGCGGCGTGGCCATGCCCGACCAGCTGCGCTACGAGGTGGAGCAGTTGGGCGAGGTGCTGCAAGGGGTGTTGTCGTGGCAGAACTCGGGCCGCATTGCGTACAACCAGGTGATCGTGCAGCGCCTGGCGCAGGGGGCCACCCCGGTCACGGTGATGACCGCCCAGGTGCCCGGCCAGTCGTGCCGCATCAACGGCCTCGCCGCCGGCAACTACGTCGCCATGGTGCGCGCCGTGGCCCTCACCGGTGCCCATTCGCCGGTGGCCGCGGTCAACTTCACCATCGCCGTGCCGGCCACCCCGACCGGGGTGGAGGTAGAGGCGGGCAACTGGGCGCTGGCCCTGCGTCCCCTGTTTGCCGGTGGCCACGACTACAGCGTGTTGTGCGAATGGTGGTGGAGCCATATCGATCACCCCCTCGGCGAGGCAATGGCGAAGGCAACCCCGGCCGGGATCGCCGCCTACATGACCCTGCAGGGGCTGCGGCCGGACACCGAGTATTTCGTCTGGCTGCGGGCGGTCAACGCCTACGGCAAGTCGGGGCTGATCGCCGCCAGGGCGCGCACCAGTTACGACGTCGCCTCTATTCTCGATGTGCTGGATGGGGAGATCGGCGCCGAGCAACTTCGTCAGGAGCTGCGCGAGCCAATCGAGCGGATCCCCGAGCTGGAAGAAATGACCGATGGGCATGCAGCTTCAATCGCCGAGTTGCAGGAGGTGGTGCTGGGTGATGGGTCATCCGTAGTCAGTAAGCTGGAAACTCTCACCGCCGCCGTTGACCTGGCGGCCGAGGCTGCCCTTGGTGGGGCGCTGGGCGCTGCAACGGAGGCTGACCGCCAGCGGCGTTCGATCGGCCAGATCCGGCATGAACAAAAGATATTGGTAGACCAGACCAAGGCGCTGGCTGAAACCGTTGATACGGTGCAGGTTGAGCTCGATGAAACATCCGCCGCCGTACAGACGGTGGCCCGTGCTCAGGCTGATCTCGCTGGGCAAGTCGAGGCGGGCTGGTACACTAAGGCCCAGATCAACGGTGAGGGGGGCGGCTTTGGCCTGTCTGTGCAGCTCACCGAGGATGGCTCAGTGCTGAGCTCCTTCGTGATCGATGCCGACGTGTTTGCCGTGCTCTCCCGCGCGATAGGGGAAACCTCAACGCGTCATCCGTTTGTGGTCAAAAATGGCAGCGTCTACATGAATCATGCGCTGATGGACACGGCGGAAATTGGCAATGTGATCGCCAAGTATATCGATGTGCAGCATCTGGTGGGCGCGCTGATCGAGGGCGGCTCGTTCCGGGGCGGGGATCTCTGGATCGGGGAAAATCCGGCGGGCGAGTTCGTTGCATACGGAAAAAATTGGAATGCCGGCATCGATTCCAATGGGCAGTTTTTTGGCAGCAATGTGTATTTTTCTGGCGGGACATTTAAAGGGAACATGGTTGCGAATTCCGGCACCCTGAACAATGTCACTATCCTCGAGACCTGCTCGATTCTGGGGACGCTATCAGCTGACCGGATCGTGGGGGATGTAGCCAAGGTGTATGCCCTGGAGACCTTCCTCGTGGGCGACAGCTTGACGATCACCATCCCCGCCTATACCCGAGCCAGGCATCTAGTGATCTCGGGTATCGAGATTTATGCCAAGGGCTCTACCCAGGGTGGTGGTGGCGATCATGCCGATAGGGATATCACCGCCTCCGCCTCCTGTTCAGTCAGCATAAACGGGGTAGTGAGTGGCGATTCGGTCTCCGCGAGTGGGGCTGGCAGTTACGCCAGCACGATCTGCGGTAAGAACCAGTCCATTCCTGCGAACCAGGCGACGACCGTAACCATTTCATTCACTGGAGGCTACCGGCTGCGGGGCAGCGTGATGATGGTATTTATGCAGTGATCAACCAACCGAACTCAAACAAGCCCGACCCTGTGTCGGGCTTCTTATTTTCAGGAGTCTGATAAATGGCAGGGATCTGGTATCGCGGCGGCACCGTCACCGTCACAAATGGAAGTAAAAAGGTTACGGGCTTAATGACTCAGTGGCAGACATCGACCTGGAACGTGGACAAGGGCCACACCTTCTACAGCGCTGACGGCAAGCCTTACGAGGTCGATTATGTCGAGAGTGATACCGTGCTCTATCTCGTGTCGGCTTATGGCGGGCCCACGGTGGACAGCCAGAGCTATGCCATCGACATCACCCGCACCGGGACTATTCCCGCCTTATCGCGCCAAGTATCGGAACAGCTCGCCTATTCCCAGGCTCAGTACGAGAGCTGGGAGCAGATCCTGACCGGCACCGATATGGTGACCCTGACGGCGCCGGATGGGCAACAACTACAGGTGCTCTCGATTTCCGCCATGCAGGGGCTGATTAATATTGTGGCTGAAGGGCAACAGGCCGGTGTGGTGGTCTTTCAAACACTGGCATCGTTGCAGGCGCATGTGCCAACGGCGGAACAAGTACAAGGGTCGTTTAAAGTAGTCAATGACTCCACTACGACCAAGAACGGCTACTACAGCTACAACGGCAGTGCCTATGTAAAAGATGCCTCGCTGGTTGCAGGGACTGTCTCACCGGCCAATACCAGCGATGCCGTCAGCGGTAAGGCCGTGGCGGATTATGCAGCCCCCATCTGGAAAGCGGATTCGGCACATGACAACACGGTCGCCATCGGCCTATCTCTGAACTATCCAAATCTACACTCAGACCCGACAGCGACTACTGTTCCGGGTAAATATAAGTGGAGACCAGTAGGGTATGAGAAGGTAAACGTTGGCGGTAAACCGGCCATCGCCATCGGCCCGCAGACTAGTGCCCTTTTCAACGTCAACGATCCACAAACGGCCTTCCCGTCGGGTTATCTGAGTGCAGGCTGTCTGCTACTGTCCAAGCAGGGCACCGCTGTAGCCGGACAGCAATTCCGACACATGATCCTGCAATTTGACTCTGGCGGGGCTGAAATACGTCGAGATACCATCGGTACGTACACCAATGCGACCGTTATTTCGTCACCTGTCTGGCTGGAAATGGCGGCAATCCCAGTGATGCCGAATGCGGCCAAGATTTACCATTATTCAGATGGCAATGCCAACGATAGGGTGCTGCTCACCAACTTCTATATCGCTGACGGAGTGTACAAAGGATTCCGCAATCCACTCCCTATTGAAAAAGTGGCTGTGGCGCCGATTATCTACACCGCGCTTAAAAATATGTTCAGTCCGTCCTCGTTGACAGATGCCGCCTATTGGGACAATGGTAACGTCACGAAAACGCCGTCCATCGACATGACATCGAATAAACGGGTCATGACGTTCATCACGGCCAACACGGCGTATACACTGGCAAAGACTGTATTCAAAGCGGATGATTTCGCAGGGGCTTCCGTATTTTCTTGGGCAGTCAATGTGTTGGGTAAAATCGGTGTGCCTGTCTATGCCCGTATTTTGGTCATACAGAGGGACAGTTCCGGCGTAGAATTGTCCAGAACAGTCGGTGACATCAGCGCGCTCAGTACGTTCCCCGCAGTGGTATCACAGACATCTATCGCCATTGACGCAAAGATGTCGTATGTAGAGTTCTATGCAGATAGCGGTAATGTTCTCAATGCCGGATTTAAGCTGACTGATATTTGTCTGAGGTTGGGCAGTTCTGCTGAGATGGTGGAGTCCGAAACTCCAGTATTGCGCCAGCAAAACCTGATCCCCAGTCCGAATTATGCCGTTGAGGAAATATTTGGCCCGAGTGTGACAGGCGCTCGTATCAACGGGATTGATACTCTTAGTGTGTCTGGTACTGCACCAGGGACAACCGGCGCTCGAATTTACGCAGATGCGATCAATGAACTGGCACCCGGTAAGAAGATCTACTTTGGCTGTGAATCCCTGCTAAATGTGAGCACGGGGGTAATCAATTCCAACTCCAAGTTTGATCTGGTTATCCTCTTTCTGCGTTCCGATGGTTCGGAAATATCCCGACTTACCCGTACACAGATGGCACTCGGCACAGTCGAAAAATTAACCATCTCTGGCTCCATCCCTGCCGCCTGTACCCGAATTCAACTTCGCCCTACTTGGACGGCCAACAGTGGCGTGGATATCACTGGCACTGTGCAGCACTTGTATGCTGCCACATTACCAGAAAAATCAGCCACCATTGTTGAATGGCAATTGGTAGCCGCAACATCTGCTACCACCGCGGAGGTCTATGTCAGCACGACCGGTGTTGATACCAATCTGGGTACATCATCCAGTCCTGTTTTGACATTTAGCAAGGCCGCGAAATTGCTCGGCGGGCGCGGAACTATTCGGGTGAAAGATGATGGGGTATATCCTGTGCAGTCCATCTCCGGGGCGGATCTGAGCAATATCACCATCGTCAGCAACTCCAAGACCAAGCCGCATATTCGTGCCGGGACTCGGCAGCAGGGCTTTGTGCTCACATCCGGCGAGACTGACATCTATGAATTGACCACCACCGATCCGGCTGCTGCGTGGATTTGGGAGGGGTATGTCAACGACTCGACCACATTGATCACCGATGCTGAACGTGAGCCGCAGCATGGCGGTCGGACTCATCGGCTTGAGCACACTAAGTTGTACAAACAGGTGTCACTGGCTGCTCTGAAAACTGCCAGTCGCGGCTATTACTACGGCAGCGGCAAGCTGTACATCAAGCTGGCCGGCTCTTATGCGAGCGTTGCAGAGGCCTATATCACCTACTCAGGTGCTAACGGGCTGTCGTTGACTAATGGTGTAAACGTACATGTGCAAGACATCGTGGTGGATTTCGGCTCGATCAGCGTGCTCGGTTCCAAGAATCCCACACTGGTCAACATGGAATCCATTGGGTCGGCTGGGCAGGGCATTATCGGTGATGTTGCCAGAGGGGAGTTGCGTAACTGTCGCACGGCGGGGGCGCTGAATGACGGTCAGAACTTCCATAACACAGTCGGCCAGGTGATCATCGGCTCGGTGTGGTCACGCTTCAACTGCTGGTCTCACGACAACGGTGATGATGGCGAGTCGATGCACGAGCACTGTGTCGGTAATACATGGGGCGGGTTGTATGAGTACAATGCAGACCGGGGAGCCGCCCCTTCATACGGCTCTCACACCTCATATTACAACTTGAAAACCAAATACAACGGGTATGGTGGTACACCCTCCAATGGCGCATGGGGAGAGGGCATTGCGCTAGTCGGTGAGAATCAAGAGACGGGCACCAATGGTACTTCTGTCGAGTGCTACAACTGCGTCGATGTCGGCTCAAATATCGGCTACGCCAACCACGGGTCAGATGCAGCCAATGGACAGGTGTCTAGTATGCGCCTGTATGATTGCAAGTCGTATAAGTCCAAGTCAGTTGCTTATTCTGCTCGATATGGCTCGACGTTGAAGCTGCACGACTGCCGCGAAAGCGGGGCGTTGGGGCTGGTCGAATACGTTGAGAGTGGCAGTAAAATCGAAAAAAATAACACTGCTGCGTTGGTGTAGAGATTGTGTGAACCCGCCCCGGCCCTGTGTCGGGGTTTTCATTTTTCGCCTGGGCCGACAAGGTAGGAGGCTAACCCACTACTCTGACCCCGATCAGTGATGTGATATTGGTCTCAGAGTTTACGTTGGTACAAAGTCAGGTACAGAAGTATTAGACATAGATTTTATTTGTTTAAAATCAAGTTATTGTTGTGCAGTCTCATAGTCGTGGAAGTAGAACGTGGGCCCGCTGGCCGGGTGCGCTGATGTGCTCATGTTGCTCGAAAGGAGTATCCGATGACGGCGGCGCCTGGCGCCTGGGTGGGGGTGCCATGCACCGCAATTGCCTGCATGGTAAACCATCGCGCTGGCAGAGCGAAGTCCGGGGCGTTCGCCTGGCGCTTTAATGGGCAGTGGGCGTTGTCCGTGAGCCTGGTCATCCCATCGGTCCGGCTCAGGGCTGGGGAAAGTGAGGAGTCAGGGTATTGAGGTCCAGCAGGGTGAAGTAGCCGCCCTCATCGGGATACCAGCCGCCGGTGTCGATGTAGTGGACGTTGCCAAGGCGCACCGGCACCCTCACCGGAGTGTGGCCCACCACCAGGGCGGCGAGATCCGCGACCCCGCTCTCGTCCAGCCGTTCGATACGGCGCCTTGACCAGAGGCAGACGTTCTTGATGGCCCGAAGCCGTCCGCCGCTCACCCCGGCATCGAGTTGGTCCAGCAGCCCCTGCCAGGAGGAGAAGGGACAATCGGCGTGAAGCAGCCCGACCGGACCGGCCGTGGTGGCCACCTCGATGACCAGGGGCAGGCTGCGGTAGTGGACGGCGAACGCCGCCTGCTCGGCAGGGGTCAGCTGCTGAAACCAGCCGCCGCCGTTTCGGATCCAGTTCTCCCGATCGCAGCTCTCGTAACGGCAGACGTAGTCGTCGTGATTGCCGCAGACCGGGTGAAACCAGGGTCTGGCCAGCCAGTGGATCACCTCGCTGCACTCGGGCCCGCGATCCGCCAGATCCCCGACGCTGAAGAGACGGTCCCGGGCGGGATCAAAATCCAGGGTGTCGAGGGCCTGCTGCAACAGGGCGAAGTGGCCGTGGATGTCGCCGACGGCCAGATCGCGCCCCTGGGCGTTTTGGGGGAAGCGTCTTATCAGGGGGGAGGGTGTCATGGCGTCTCCTGCCTCTATCCCGGACGGGGATGTTTTGTCTGTCTGTACATAAGGTTACAGAAGAAAAGTGGCGAGCGGGCAGGGCCTGGTAAATCATAGGATTGCCCCCGTGAACGTGCGGCGTCACGCGCCGCCTGTGGGGGAGTCACTCCGGGAGGGCGCCTTGTCCGCCCGCTTTCGGAGCCTCTCTTTCTCCACGCTTTTTGACAGGAATCTTGAATGCGGCGTCAGCTGTTGATCTGGATAGGCCCCCTGTGCAGCCTGCTGCTGCTGGGGGCGGCCTTGACCGTCCTCTATCATTTGACCCACCTGTGGCACTGGCACGACATCCGCCAGGCCATCTGGTCACAACCCTTGCCGCAGTTGGGGGGCGCCCTGCTGCTCACCCTGCTCAGCTATGGCTGCCTCTGCTGCTACGATCTGCTGGCCCTGAAGGTGCTGGACAAAAGCCTGCCCTGGCAGCAGGTGGGGATGACCTCCTTCATCGCCTACACCTTCTCCAACACCCTGGGCTTTGCGCTGCTCACCGGCTCCTCGGTACGCTACCGGCTCTACTCCTCCCTGGGGCTTGGCACCGGGGAGGTGGCCAGGGTAATCCTCTTTTGCTCCATCACCTTCTTCCTCGGTCTGCTGGGCTGGGGAGGCAGTGCCCTGCTGCTGGGGCAGGGGGCGGCCCTGCTGGTGGACTGGCCCCGCTGGGCGACCGGGTTGTTGCAACTGGCGGGGGGCCTGGCCCTGCTGACGGTGCTGGCGTATCTGGTGTGGCCGGGGACCGCCCTGGTCTGGCGCGGGCACCCGCTGTTCCTGCCGCGCATCAGATACCGCCTGCTGCAACTGCTTATCGCCCTGCTCGACTGGATGGCCGCCGCCGCCGTGCTCTATGTGCTGCTGCCATCGGGCAGCGTGCCCTATCCGGTACTGCTCAGTGCCTTCGTGCTCTCCAGCCTGCTCGGGGTGCTGGCCCATGTGCCGGGGGGCATCGGGGTCTTCGAGGCGAGCATGAGCCTGCTGCTCACCCACTATCTGCCGGTGGACAAGCTGCTCGCCTCCCTGCTTATCTACCGCTGCACCTACTACTTCCTGCCCTTCCTCTGTGCCCTGCTGCTGTTCGCAGGTCAGGAGCTGCTGCAACAGCGGGCCCGCCTACACCGGTTGCAGGGAGTGATGATGGCGACCCGGGAGTTTGTGCCCGCCCTGGTGAGCATGGGCACCTTCGCGGCGGGCACCCTGCTGCTCTGCTCCGGGATGATCCCGACCATGAAGGGGCGCATCGAAGCCTTCCTGCAGGTGCTGCCCCTGCACCTGCTGGAGCTCTCCCATGTGCTCGGCAGCGTCAGCGGCGTGTTGCTGCTGTTGCTGGCCCACAGCCTCTACCGCCGTCATGACGGGGCATTCAGGATCACCCAGTGGCTGCTGGGGCTTGGCATGCTGTTCTCCCTGTTCAAGGGGTTTGACTGGGAGTCGGCCCTGCTGCTCGGGGGCTTCTTGCTCATCATCACCCCCTGCCGCCCTCTCTTTTATCGCAAGGGTTCCCTGCTTCACGCCCGCTTCACCCCTTCCTGGCTGATGTCGGTGGGGGCCGTGCTGCTGGGAGCATTGTGGTTGCTGCTCTTCTCCTACCGCCATGTGGAGTACGACCCCTCCCTCTGGCTGCACGTCTCGGCCCACGGGCCCGGGGCCGCCTCCCGCGCCCTGCGCGCCATGGGGAGCGTCATCGGCGTGCTGGCGGTGGTCGGGGTGGCCCATCTGCTGGCTCCCTTGCGCCTCGCCGCCTGCAAGCCGGATGCCGAGGCGCTCTCCCGTGCCCATGGGCTGGTGATGCGGGCAGGGGGAGGCCACGGCTACCTGGCCCAGCTCAGGGACAAGTCCCTGCTGTTCCACCCAAGCGGCGAGGCCTTCCTCATGTACGGGGCCGAGGGCAGCAGCTGGATAGTGATGGGGGATCCCGTCGGCCAGCCCTCCCTGGTGGAGGAGCTGCTCTGGCAGTTTCGCGAGCGCTGTGACGAGCACGACGTCAGCCCGGTCTTCTACCAGGTGTCGGCCCGATATCTGCCTGTCTATCTGGATCTCGGGCTTATCCCCTTCAAGCTGGGGGAGGAGGCCATCGTGGATCTGCCGAGCTTCGAACTTGCCGGCAGTCGCCTGCGCAACCTGCGCCAGAGCCACGCCAAGGGCAAGCGGGAAGGGCTGCGCTTCGAGGTGGTGGCCCCCGGTGAGATTGCCCCCCTGCTGCCCGAGTTGAAGGGGATCTCCGACAGCTGGCTGCACAGCAAGCAGGGCAGGGAGAAGGGCTTCTCCGTGGGCAGTTTCGATCCCGCCTACCTCACCCTCAACCCGATGGCGCTGGTGCGGCGGGAGGGGCAGATCGTCGGGTTTGCCAACCTCTGGACCAGCGACAACAAGGAGAGCCTCTCCATCGATCTGATGCGCTACAGCCTGGACACGGGGGCGGCGCCGGTCATGGATTTCCTGTTTGTCGAGCTCCTGCTGTGGGGCAAGCAGGAGGGGTATGCCAGCTTCAACCTGGGGATGGCCCCCATGTCAGGCTTCAACGACAACCCCCTCGGCGGTTACTGGGCCCGCCTTGGCAACACCCTGTTCACCCGGGGCAGCCGTTTCTACAACTTCCAGGGATTGCGGCGTTACAAGGAGAAGTTCGGCCCAAGGTGGGAGCCCCGCTACCTGCTCTGTACCGGTCATCTGGTGCTGCCCCGCACCTTGACCCACCTCGTCTCCCTCATCAGTCGCGGCCCCTTCGGGCTCATGAAGAAATAGGAGTTGGCCCATGAGAGCCATGTTGTTGCTGTTGATTTGCTGTTTCGTCTCTTCGTTCACCTTGCCGGCAGTGGCCGCCCAGCCGGGGCGGGTCGGCGCGGATCTGGGGCTGGTGGAGTTGCCGGTAGTGCAAGCCTCGTCTGCCCCCATGGTGGTCTTCATGAGCGGGGATGGCGGCTGGGCGGCGCTTGACAAGGGGCTCAGCGCCCAGTTGCAGGCCCACGGCATGCCGGTGGTGGGTTGGAGCTCGCTCTCCTATTACTGGAAGAAGAAGACGCCGGAGCAGGCGACGGCGGATCTGGTGCGCATCCTCACCGAGTACCAGTCCCGTTGGGGGCGCCAGCGCTGGTTGCTGGTGGGTTTCTCCTTTGGCGCCGAGATAGTGCCCTTCGTCATCAATCGTCTGCCGCCAGCCTATCGTGACAGCCTGGCGGGGGCCGTGATGCTCTCCCCCTCGACGGCGTCGGATTTCGAGATCCACGTCAGCGACATGGTGGTGCACGACAAGGGAGGCCGCTATCCCACCCTGCCGGAGGTGACACGCATTCAGACTCTGCCGCTGCTCTGCGTGCAGGGCGCGGAGGATGACTCCCCGGTCAAACTCTGTCCGCGCTTGCAGCAGCCGAACGTGACGACGGTGACCCTGCCGGGCTCCCACCACTTCGACGACAACTACCAGACCCTGTATCAGGAGATTGCCGGGCACCTGGGCCTGGCCCAATAACGGCGAGAGGCTGGGAAAACGACACAGGGCGGCCAATGGCCGCCCTGTTGCCGTGGCCCCTTGCAACTGTCCAGGGGGCCGGCATGCCGGGATCAAAGCAGATCTTCGAGCTGGTACTTCTTGAGCAGGGTGTTGAAGGTGCCGTCGGCCTTGACACTCTCGATGGCGGCATCGAAGCGGGCCTTGAGCTTGTCATCGTGCTTGCGAAGGGCCACCGCCACCCCTTCTCCCAGGATCTTGTCCTGGGTGCCGTTGAACTGGGGACCGACGAAGGCGAACTGCTTGCCCATCTCCTTGTCGAGGAAGCCCACCTTCAACTGCACCATGTTGCCGAAGGTGTAGTCGGCGCGGCCGGACTGCAGATCCAGCATGGGGGACTGGGCATTGACGTAGCGCTTGATCTTGGCCACCTCACCGTAGCGGGCGGTGATGAAGTTGTCCTGGGGAGTGCCCTCCTGCACTGCTATCACCTTGCCCTTGAAGTGGGCCGGATCGTCTGCAAAGTCGGCTGCCTTGTCGCTGCGCCCCACGAAGCGGTTCTGCATCATGTAGTAGACCTGGCTGAAGTCCACTTTCTGGCGCCGCTCGTCGGTGATGTTCATGGAGGACATGATGGCGTCGTACTTGCGCACCTGCAGGCCGGGCAGCAGGGCATCCCAGGGCTGGTTGATCACCTCGCACTCGGTCTTCATGGCCGCGCACAGGGCATAGGCGAGATCGACCTCGAAGCCGCCGAGCTGGCCGTTGCTGTCGACCATCTCGAAGGGGGGATAGGTGGCATCGGTGGCGATCACCAGGGGTTTGGCGGCGGCCTGGCCGGCGGTGGCCAGGGCCATCAGCATCATTGCGGTGTTGAGTTTCATGGTCAGTCCCTTGAAGTGTGGTGTCATTCCTAGCGTGCTAAAGGGTGCCGGCCTCAAGGGCCGACGGCTATCTTGCGATGGGTGAGGGCCGGCAACTGGCTGCGCACCGTGCGCTGTGCTGCCAGATCCAGGGTGGCGATGGCCATGCCTTGACCCTCCTCTACCTGGGCCAGTATCCGGCCCCAGGGATCGATGATCATGCTGTGGCCGAAGGTGCGCCGCCCACCGGGGTGGTGCCCCCCCTGGGCACTGGCAAACACGAAGGCCAGGTTTTCCACCGCCCGGGCCCGCAGCAGCAGCGCCCAGTGCGCGAGCCCGGTGGTGTGGGTGAAGGCCGCGGGCAGGGCGATGAAATCGGGGGCGGGCCCCAGGCGAAACAGCTCCGGGAAGCGCAGGTCGTAGCAGATCCCGAGGCGCAGCACGCCCCAGGGCAGGGGATGGCTCACCACCTCCCGGCCCGGGGTCATGGTCGCGGCCTCGTCATACTGCTCCTGCCCGGTGCAAAAGCCAAACAGGTGCAGCTTGTCGTAGCGGCTTGCGAGCTGCCCTTGCGGGTCGATGAGCAGGCTGCTGTTGTGCATCTTGCCGGGCTCGTGGCTGGCAAGCGGCAATGTGCCGGCCAGGATCCAGACGCCGAGCTCCCGGGCCAGCCTCTGTACCCAGGCAAGCAGGGGGTGATCGCCAACGGGGGCGGCCAGGGCCACCCGCGCCCGCTCGTCAACCGGCATCAGGTAGAAATATTCGGGCAGCAGGGCCAGCTCGGCCCCCTCGGCCGCGGCCTGACGCAGCAACGCCTCGGCCTGAGCCAGGTTGTGGTCAAGGTCATCCCCGGAGACCATCTGGAGGACGGCAACGCGCAGTGAATCCATGGTGCCCCCTAGACGCTGCACAGGCGCTCGGCGCCCGCCAGCAGGGTGTCGTCATCCTTGGAGAAGGAGAGGCGGATGACCCTCTGATCCGTGCCGTCGTGATAGAAGGCGGAGACCGGAATGGTGGCGACCCCGTGATCGCGGATGAGCCGCTGCACGAACAGGCTGTCCGGCTCGTCGCTTACCCGCTCGTAGCTTGCCAGCATGAAGAAGCTGCCCGCCGAGGGGAGCAGGGTCAGGCGCGAACCGGCCAGGGCCGAGGTCAGCAGGTCGCGCTTGCGCTGGTAGAAGGCTGCCAGCCCCTGATAGTGGGCCGGTTGCTGCAACAGGTGGGCGAAGCCGTACTGCATGGGGGTGTCGGCGGCGAACATGGCGAACTGGTGCACCTTGCGGATCTCCTCCATCAGGGGACGGGGAGCCACGCAGTAGCCCACCCGCCAGCCGGTGACGTGGAAGGTCTTGCCGAAGGAGAAGACGGCGACGGAGCGCTCCACCAGCTCCGGATAGCGGATCACGCTCTGGTGCAAGGCACCGTCGAACACCACGTGCTCGTACACCTCGTCCGAGAGGATCAGGATGTCGGTGCCGCGCACCAGGCGGGCGAGGCGCTCCTGATCCCCTGCCTGCCAGACGGTGCCGGTGGGGTTGTGGGGGGTGTTGAGCACTATCATGCGGGTGCGGGGGGTGATGCGGGCGGCCACCTCGTCCCAGGGAATGGCGAAATCCGGCGCCTTGAGGGCGATCACCACAGGGGTGGCTCCCTGCAACTGGATCATGGGGCGGTAGCTGTCGAAGGCCGGCTCGAACATGATCACCTCGTCGCCGGGGTGAACCAGGGCGGTGATGGCGCAGAACAGGGCTTCGCTGGCGCTGGCGGTGATGGTGATCTCGTCGCCCGCGTCATAGTGATGGCCGTAGCTGGCTGCAATCTTGGCCGCCAGTTGTTCGCGCAGGGCAGGCAGCCCCGTCATGGGGGCGTACTGGTTTTCACCGGCCAGCATGGCCTCGTGGGTCACCCGGATGAGCTCGGGATCGCAGGGGAAGCTCGGCGCCCCCTGGGAGAGGTTGATGCTGGGATGGCGGGCGGCCAGATCCCCGATCACGGTGAAGATGGTGGTGCCCACCTGGGGCAGTTTGCTGGAAACCTGGGGGATGGACATGGCGCCGTCACCTGCGTGTGTGAAAGAGGTCCCTTTTTAGCCCCCCCAAGGCTTGCCGGACAACGGATTATTCGGCATGGTATGCATGAGTTTTTCTCAAGCATGGAGGCTTGTCATGTTGTCCACCCAGCCGCGTACTCAGTTGCCTCTCTATGGCCTGCAGGTCTTCGAGTGTTCTGCCCGCCACCTGAGTTTTACCTTGGCCGCCGACGAGCTGTGCGTGAGCCAGGGGGCGGTGAGCAAGCAGATCGCCCAGTTGGAAGCGCGCCTGGGCCACCTGCTGTTCGTGCGTGGCACCCGTTGCCTCACCTTGACCCCCGCCGCCGAGCGGCTGCTGCCTTTCGTTCGTGAAGGGCTGGCCCGCATGGGGGAGGGGCTCAGCGCCTTGCAGGCCCTGCCCCACGAGCAGGCGATCAGCATCAAGGTGCCCTCCTGCGCCAGCCGCTGGCTGCTGCGGCGGTTGCAGGCGTTCGAGGGGGAGGCGGTGGAGGTGCGTGGCAGCCACAGCCATGGCATCGACTTCTCCCGGGAGCCCTTCGATCTCGCCATCGTCTACCAGCCCTGCCTGGGGCGCTATCCCCACAGCCAGCCCCTGTTTCGGGAACGGCTGACCCCGGTCTGCGCCCCGGCGTTTGCTGCCAAGCATCGTCTGTTCGAGCGCGACCTGAACGAGCTGCCCCTGCTGCCCCTCATCCATGCCAGCGCCGATAGGCGGGACTGGCGCAACTGGTTTGCCGCCTTCCTCGACATCCCCTGGCAGCCCCAGGGGGGGCAGCTGTTCGATACCCTGGACTTGGCGATGAATGCCGCCTTGCAGGGGTTTGGCCTCTCTCTCGGGGATCCCACCATAGTGGCCGAGGAGCTGGAGAGCGGCGCCCTGGTCGCCCCCTTTGCTCCCGTGCTGGAGACGGATCACGAATACGCCCTGCTCGCCCGACCCGACAGCCGGCGCCACGGGGTACAGCGAGTCTGTCACTGGCTGCTGGAGGGGGAGGGTCATCCCTGAGGGGACGCGAAATGAAACAGCCCCGCGGGCGGGGCTGTTGTCAGGCGAATACCATATCCATACAGTCATGGTGATGGCCGCTGGCCGATTAAAGGGTCACTGGCAGATCTTGTAGTAGACCTCGTTCCAGCGCAGTTGCTCCTTGAGCGCGGGGATGCGGGTGTGCTCGTCGATGACCACAAACTCGATGCCCATGATGTCGGCGAAGGTGCGCAGCTGCTCGATGTCCACCGCCTGGGTGAACACCGAGTGGTGGGCGGCGCCCGCAAGGATCCAGGCCTCGGCGCTGGTCTGCAGGTCCGGCAGGGGTTTCCACAGGGCGCTGGCCACCGGGAGTTTCGGCATGGCCTCTGGCAGGTCCACCACCTCCAACTGATTGACCACCAGGCGGAAGCGGTTGCCGAGATCGATGAGGCTGGCGTTGACCGCCTTGCCCGCCGGGGCCGCGAACAGCAGGCGGGCCGGATCGGCCTTCTTGCCTATGCCTAAATGCTGGGCGTCCAGCACGGGTTTGCCTGCGGCGATGGAGGGGCAGACTTCCAGCATGTGGGCTCCCAGCACCAGGTTGTTGCCCGCTTCCAGATGGTAGGTGTAGTCCTCCATGAAGGAGGCACCCCCCGCAAGGCCATATCCCATCACTTTCAGGGTGCGCAAGAGGGCCGCGGTCTTCCAGTCCCCTTCTGCCCCAAAACCGAAGCCTTGCTCCATCAGGCGCTGGCAGGCGAGGCCCGGCAGCTGGTGCAGACCATAGAGATCTTCGAAGGTGGTGGTGAAAGCGCCAAAACCACCGTCGGTGAGGAACTTCTTCATCCCCAGCTCCTGGCGCGCCGCCTCATACAGTGAGGCACGAAGCCCCCCACCCGCCTGCACCGCCTGGGTCAGGGTGTAGGTCGCCTCATATTCGGCCAGCAGCGCCTCGATGTCGCTCTCGGGCACGGCATCGATCACCTTGACCAGATCGCCGACCGGGTGGTAGTTCACCTGATAGCCGAACTGGATCTGGGCCTCAATCTTGTCGCCCTCGGTGACCGCCACGTTGCGCATGTTGTCGCCAAAACGGGCAATCTTGAGGTGGCGGCTGTCGTGGATGGCGGCGGCAACCCGCATCCAGTTGCCAATCTTCTGTCTGGCCTCTTCATCCTGCCAGTGACCCACCACCACGGTGCGGGGCAGCCGCAGGCGGGCCCCCATGAAGCCGAACTCGCGCCCGCCGTGGGCGGTCTGGTTCAGATTCATGAAGTCCATGTCGATCTCGCTCCAGGGGAGATCCCGGTTGAACTGGGTGTGGAACTGCAACAGGGGCTTTTGCAACTTACTCAGCGCCGGGATCCACATCTTGGCGGGGGAGAAGGTGTGCATCCACACCATGAGCCCGGCGCAGCGCTCGTCGTGGTTGGCATCCCGGGCCACCGCGCTGATTTCATCCAGGGTGGTACCGGTGGGCTTGAGCACTATCTTGAGGGGCAGGTTCGCCCCCTCGTTGAGCTGGTTGGTGATGGTATGGGCGTGATCGGCTACCTGCTTCAATGTAGTGGCGCCATACAGGTGCTGGCTGCCGACCAGGAACCACACTTCCAGCTGTTTCATCAATTCCATGAGTTTGTCCTCTTTTAGGCTTTTGTCTGGCCGTAATAGGCGTGTTTGCCATGCTTGCGCTGGTAGTGCTTCTCCAGCAGGTAATCGGGCAGGGGGCGGGCCCCCGGGTTGATCTGGCCGGTGAGCCAGGCCATGCGGGCCACCTCTTCCAGCACCACGGCGTTGTGTACTGCGTCCTCGGCGCTCTTGCCCCAGCTGAAGGGGCCGTGGTTGGCCACCAGCACCCCCGGCATGGTGAGGATGGGGGTCTGCTTGAGGGTTTCGACGATGAGATGACCGGTCAGCCCCTCGTAATCCTCCTCCACTTCACCCGGGGTGAGCAGGCGGGAGCAAGGGATCTCGCCGTGAAAGTAGTCGGCCTGGGTGGTGCCGAAAATGGGTATGGGGCGCCCCGCCTGGGCCCAGGCGGTGGCATGGGTGGAGTGGGTGTGCACCACGCCGCCAAGCTCCGGATAGGCGCGATAGAGCACCAGGTGGGTGGCGGTGTCGGAGGAGGGGCGCAAGGCGCCCTCCACCTGCTTGCCCGCCAGATCCAGCACCACCATGTCCTCGACCCGCATCCGCTCGTAGCTGACGCCGCTTGGCTTTATCACCACCAGATTGCGCTCTCGGTCGATGCCGCTCACGTTGCCCCAGGTGAAGGTCACCAGGCCATGGCGCGGCAGATCCAGGTTGGCGGCGAGCACCTGCTCCTTGAGGGTCTTGAGGTTCATACCGGCACCCCCCGGTTGTAGAGCGGTTCGGCGGCGGCGCCCCAGGCGAGGTAGCGCTGGTAGAGGCGTTCATACTCAGCGACCCGCTCGGGGTGTGGCTGGTGGGTGCGCTCCACGGCGCTCGCCATGTGGTGCTGGGCCTTGGCCACATCGGGATGGATCCCGGCCGCCACGGCGGCAAAGATGGCCGCCCCCAGGGCGCAGCACTGATCCGAGGCCACCACCTGGATAGGCCTGTTCATCACGTCGGCGCAGGTCTGCATCACGGTGGCGGACTTGCGGGCAATGCCGCCAAGGGCGATCACCTGCTCCACCGGCACCTGCTGACTGGTCATGCACTCCATGATGCTACGGGCACCGAAGGCGGTGGAGGCCACCAGGGCGCCGAACAAGTCGGGGGCATCGGTACCGAGGTTGATCCCCGTGAGGGTGCCCTGCAGGCGCTGGTTGGCATAGGGGGTACGCCGGCCGTTGAACCAGTCGAGCACCACCGGCAGGTGCGCCAGGTCGCGCTGCTGCTCCCAGGCGGCGGCGAGGCTGGGCAACAGCTCCCGTTTGTGGGCCTCGATGGCGGTACGAAGCTCGGGGTATTGGGCGGCGAGGCTGTCTAGCGGCCAGCCGAGCTGGCGCTGATACCAGGCATAGATGTCGCCGAATGCCGATTGTCCCGCCTCCAGCCCCACCATGCCCGGCACCACGCTGCCGTCCACCTGACCGCAGATCCCGGCAATGGCCCGATCACCGATGGTGGCCTCGTCGGCGATCAGGATGTCGCAGGTGGAGGTGCCGATCACCTTCACCAGCGCATTGTTGCCGGCCCCGGCTCCCACCGCCCCCATGTGGCAGTCAAAGGCGCCGCCCGCTATCACCACCTCGCAGGAGAGGTGCAGCCGCTCGGCCCACTCCGGGGTCAGGGTGCCGACCGGCAGATCGGCGGTCCAGCTGTCGGTAAAGAGGGGGTAGTCGAGATCCTCCGTCAGCAGCGGATCCAGGGCATTGAGGAAGTCGGCGGCAGGCAGACCGCCCCAGCTCGGGTGCCAGAGGGACTTGTGACCGGCGGCGCAGCGCCCGCGCTTGAGGGTGGCCGGGGCCTGGGTGCCGCTCAGGATGGCGGGTACCCAGTCACACAGCTCGACCCAGTTGCAGGCGGCGGCGCGCACTGCCGCATCGGCTCGGGAGACGTGCAGTATCTTGGCCCAGAACCACTCGGAGGAGTAAATGCCGCCGATGTAGCGGCTGTAGTCGGGGAACTGGCCGCCGTGGCACAGGGCGGTGATGGCCTCCGCCTCCTCGATGGCGGTGTGATCCTTCCACAGCACGAACATGGCGTTGGGGTTGTCGGCAAACTCCGGACGCAGGGCCAGCACGCGCCCCTCTCTGTCGATGGGGGCGGGGGTGGAGCCGGTGCTGTCCACCCCGATGCCGCGCACGGCGGCGCGCTGGCTCGGGGTGAGCTGGCTCACCACCGCCACCACCGCCTGCTCCATGGACTCCAGATAGTCGAGGGGGTGGTGGCGGAACTGGTTGTTGACCGGTTGGCAGTAGTGGCCTGCCTGCCAGCGCGGGTAATAGACGACATGGGTCGCCAGCTCGGCGCCGTCCTGGCAGCGCACGGCGAGTGCCCTGACCGAGTCGCTGCCGAAATCGAGTCCGATGACGATGTGCTCAGACATAAGTGCTCCTGACCATCAATGAGGGGTGACTGGGGGGAACCATAGGAGATGGGCAGGAGGGGCGGTTAGCCATTGGCTGCTGGAAATATGGATTTTAACGCTGTCAGTGCGACAGGGTGACGGCTCTCTAAAATTCAATATGTGACGAAATTGCTAATTATATAGACGAAATGGCTGCAATCTCATGGCGTGATCCTGCTCTCCATTTTTAATAGTGAAAACGATTACAACTTGGTTCGCTCAACCAGCAACAACAATAACGTCCTGTTTAAGCATGTTTTTATATGGCTGCGACTTGATTGACTCAACGAGCAGCATTGCGTGGATACATGGATTGATAGAACCGTTGGAGACATTCGCATGAACAAAATCGTTAAAGGCATGATCGCGATGGGGTTCGCCCTTGGTATGGCAAATTCTGCTTTCTCGGCCGAAGCGCTGAAGCTGGGCTACCTGGTCAAGCAGCCCGAGGAGCCCTGGTTCCAGACCGAGTGGAACTTCGCCGACAAGGCGGGCAAGGATCTGGGCTTCGAGGTGATCAAGATAGCCGTCCCCGACGGGGAGAAGACCCTCAATGCCATCGACAGTCTGGCGGCGAATGGCGCCAAGGGCTTCGTCATCTGTACCCCGGATCCCAAACTCGGTGCCGCCATCATGGCCAAGGCCAACAGCATGGATCTGAAGGTCATCACGGTGGATGACCAGTTCGTCAACGCCAAGGGCCAGCCCATGGAGCAAGTGCCCCTGGTGATGATGGCCGCCACCAAGATTGGCGAGCGTCAGGGGCAGGAGCTCTACAAGGAGATGCAAAAGCGCCAGTGGGATCTGAAGGCCACCGGGGTGCTCGCCATCACCGCCGACGAGCTCGACACCGCCCGTCGCCGGGTCGAGGGCTCCCTGGGCGCGCTCAAGGCCGCCGGTTTCCCCGAGGGCCAGATCTTCCGCGCGCCCACCAAGAGCAACGACATTCCGGGGGCGCTGGATGCCGCCAACTCCATGCTGGTGCAACACCCCGAGGTCAAGAACTGGCTCATCGTCGGCATGAATGACAACACGGTGCTCGGCGGCGTGCGCGCCACCGAAGGGCAGGGCTTCAAGGCGGAGAACGTCATCGGTATCGGCATCAACGGGGTGGATGCGGTGAACGAGCTCTCCAAGTCCAGCGCCACCGGCTTCCTCGGCTCCCTGCTGCCCAGCCCGGACGTACACGGCTACAAGAGCATCCAGATGCTCCATGACTGGGTCGTCAACGGCGCCGAGCCTGCCAAGTTCACCGAGGTGACCGACGTGGTACTCATCACCCGCGACAACTTCAAGGCCGAGCTGCAAAAGAAAGGGCTGTGATCCCCATCCCTTGATACCCATGCCGGCATGGCGGAGTGCGCCGTGCCGGCTGGCTGGAGTCATCTCATGAATCAAGTTCCATATCTGGAGTTTTGCGGCATCAGCAAGGAGTTTCCCGGCGTCAAGGCGCTGCAGAACGTCTCCTTCGCCTGCCAGCAGGGCACGGTACACGCGCTGATGGGAGAGAACGGGGCCGGCAAGTCCACCCTGCTCAAGATCCTGAGCGGTTTTCAGGCGCCCACCCGCGGGGTGGTGAAGCTGGCGGGTCAGGAGAAAGTGTTCCAAAACACGGTCGATGCCCTTGAGAGCGGGATCGCCATCATCTATCAGGAGCTGCACCTGGTCCCTGAAATGAGCGTGGCGGAGAACATCTACCTGGGGCAGTTGCCGACCCGGCGCGGCGTCATCGATCGGGAGAAGCTCTATCAGGATGCAGCCAGGCAGCTGGCACGCCTCGGGATGGATGTCTCCCCCGAGACGCCGCTCAAGTACCTGTCCCTGGGTCAGTGGCAGATGGTGGAGATCGCCAAGGCCCTGACCCGGGACGCCAGCGTCATCGCCTTCGACGAGCCGACCAGCAGCCTCTCGTCCCGCGAGATTGAGCAGCTGTTTCGGGTCATCCGCCAGTTGCGGGACGAGGGCAAGGTCATTCTCTACGTCTCCCACCGCATGGACGAGATCTTCGCCCTGTGCGATGCCATCACGGTGTTCAAGGATGGCCAGTTCGTGCGCACCTTCGCTTCCATGGCCGAGGTGGACCGGGATCTGCTGGTCAAGACCATGGTGGGGCGCGAACTGACCGACATCTATGGTTACAGCCCAAGGCCGCTTGGCGAGGCGGGCCTCAAGGTGGAGCACCTGATGGGGCCCGGCCTCAAGGCGCCGGTGTCGCTCGAGGTAAAGAGAGGGGAGATCCTCGGCATCTTCGGGCTGGTGGGGGCCGGGCGCAGCGAGCTGATGAAGCTTATCTTCGGCGCCGAGACACCTCGAGGGGGCGAGATATCGGTGTTTGGCAAACAGGTTGTCATTCAGAGCCCCATCGACGCCATTCGCAGCGGCATCATGCTCTGTACCGAAGACAGGAAGGCGCTCGGCATCATCCCCATCCATTCGGTGCAGGAGAACATCAACATCAGCGCTCGCCGCCACCACGCGTGGGGAGGCTTCTGGATCAACCAGAAGTGGGAAGACGAGAACGCGAGGCTGCGGATCCGCGACATGCGGGTCAAGACCCCGTCTCCCCAGCAGGCCATCATGAACCTCTCCGGCGGCAACCAGCAGAAGGCCATTCTGGGGCGCTGGCTGTCGGAAGACATGAAAGTGATCCTGCTCGACGAGCCGACCCGAGGCATCGACGTCGGGGCAAAGAACGAGATTTACAACGTGATTTACGATCTGGCCAAGGTGGGCATCGCCGTGGTGGTGGTCTCGAGCGAGCTGCCGGAGGTGCTGGGCATCGCGGATCGGATCCTGGTCATGCGGGAGGGGGAGATCGCCGGAGAGCTTTCCCACGACGAGGCCAACGAGGTCAAGGCGCTCAATCTGGCCATGCCGGCCCGTTGATCTGCTGACCGCAACGAGATAGCACCCGGAATTTTCAGGAGAAATACCATGACAACAACGACCTCGGTCGGCCAAGCCGCCAACGACACCGCGGCGAGCGGTACCCGCCTGCAACTGACCCGCATCTGGGATCAGTACGGCATGCTGGTGATCTTCGCCATCCTGTTTCTGCTCGCCTGCGTGCTGGTCCCCAACTTCGCCAGCCTTATCAACATGCGGGGGCTCGGGCTTGCCGTCTCCATGTCGGGCATGGTGGCCTGCGGCATGCTGTTCTGCCTCGCCTCCGGCGAGTTCGACATGTCGGTGGGCTCCGTGGTGGCCTGCTCCGGGGTTGCCTGCGCGGTGGGCATCAACGCCACCGAGAGCATCCCCCTCGGTATTCTGGCCGGTCTCTCGGTGGGCCTTGTCTTTGGCCTCATCAACGGCATCGTCGTGGCCAAATTCAAGATCAACGCCCTCATCACCACCCTTGCCACCATGCAGATGGCGCGCGGGGTGGGCTACATCATCTCCGACGGCAAGGCGGTGGGCATCGTGGAGGAGGGCTTCTTCGAGCTTGGCAACTCCGCCCTGCTCGGCATCCCGACGCCCATCTGGCTGACGGCTGTCTGCTTCGTGTTGTTCGGTCTGCTGCTCAACAAGACCACCTTCGGGCGCAATACCCTGGCCATGGGGGGCAACGAGGAGGCGGCGCGTCTGGCCGGGGTCAACGTGGTGCGCACCAAGATCATCATCTTCACCATGACCGGGCTCATCGCCTCGCTCGCCGGCATCATCCTCGCATCCCGCATGACCTCGGGTCAGCCCATGACCTCCATCGGCTTCGAGCTGGTGGTGATCTCCGCCTGCGTGCTGGGTGGGGTCTCCATGAAGGGGGGGATCGGCAAGATCTCCTACATCATCGCCGGGGTGCTGATCCTGGGGCTGATGGAGAACGCCATGAACCTGCTCAACATCTCCCCGTTTGCCCAGTACGTGGTGCGTGGCCTCATCCTGCTCGCCGCCGTGCTGTTCGACCGCTACAAGCAGGTGCGCAAAGCCCGTATCTGAGCGATGTCTTTCCTCGTCACCGGGTCGGCCTCGCGCCGGCCCGGTGTTTTCCCCGGCAAGCTGTGAGCCAGTTCAACAATTTCACAACGCACAGCTTGCGAACTTAGGGGGTTCCTACGCCGGATCTCTACAATGGCCCATGTCGACTTTTTTACCGAAACCCTGTTTTCCGCCATGTCCTCGATGCAAAAAGAGAAGCCGAAACAACTCAATCCCCTGCTGCCTGGCTATGCCTTCGACGTCTTCCTGGTCTCGGGGATGACTCCCATCGAGCAGGGGAG
The DNA here is from genome assembly GCF_022869435.1 of Aeromonas sp. LsrichE-8G. NCBI lineage: Bacteria > Pseudomonadati > Pseudomonadota > Gammaproteobacteria > Aeromonadales > Aeromonadaceae > Aeromonas > Aeromonas sp. LsrichE-8G. The sequence continues at coordinate 35,005 of NZ_JALIHH010000115.1, read as the reverse complement.
CGCGCTGGATTTCACCATCGACAGGCCCCACGGCATGAAGGGGTTCATCGTCAACCTGACCATCAAGGGCAAGGGGCAGATCTTTCAGGGGGACAAGGCCTTCACCGTGGAACCCGGCGACCTGCTGCTCTTTCCTCCAGCGGCGGTGCACCATTACGGCCGGGCGCCGGATGCCCGGGAGTGGTATCACCGCTGGGTCTATTTCCGGCCGCGGGCCTATTGGGCTGACTGGCTCAAGTGGCCCCAGGTGACGGAGCAGGTGGGGCGGCTGCAACTGGCGGACAACCAGCTGCTCACCGAATTCGACGCCCTCTTCCTCGACATCGAGGAGACCCACAAGCAGCTGCGGCCCATGTCGGAGCAACTGGCCATGAACCTCTTGGAGCGGTTGCTCATCCGCTGCTACGAGGCATCGTCCCAGAATGCCTATCCCGCCATCGATCACCGGGTCCACGAGGCATGCCAGATCCTGAGCGAGTCCCTCTCGGCCGAGATCTCGGTGGAAGCGCTGGCGGAGCAGGTGTTCTTGTCCCCCTCGCGCCTCGCGCACCTGTTTCGCGAGCAGGTGGGGGTGAGCATAGTGCGCTGGCGCGAGGATCAGCGCATCATGCGGGCCAAGCTGCTGCTGCAGACCACGCCGCTGTCGGTCTCCACCATAGGCCAGCAGGTGGGCTATGACGATCAGCTCTACTTCTCGCGGGTGTTCCGAAAGCGGGTAGGGGTCAGCCCCACCGAATACCGCAAGTGCGCCACCCCGCTATGAGCAGAGCCCAGAGATGACAAAGCCCTCATGACGAGGGCTTTTGTTATCCATGAGGGGGCGGATGCGCAATCAGCCCTGACGAGCCTTGAACCTGGGATTGCTCTTGCAGATGACGAACAGCTTGCCGCGCCGACGCACGATCTGGCAATCCGGGTGACGCGACTTGGCGGATTTCAGGGAGGCGAGGACTTTCATTGTTTCTCTTTTCCTTTGCTGAAGAACTGACCGAATCGCTGGCCGAAGCGAGCGACCTGACCTTCCTTGCCGACCTGCTTCTGTTTGCCGGTATAGAAGGGGTGGGACGCGCTGGAGACATCCAGCGTCACATAGGGGTAGGTGTTGCCATCTTCCCACTCTCTGGTGCGATCGGTGGCCAGCGTGGAGCCGATCAGAAAGTAGGTATTGCTGGCGAGATCGTGGAACAGAACCTTGCGGTATTCAGGGTGAATATGGGGGCGCATGATTGCCTCTTTTGTTATGTTATAACAAGACGTGAATAATGCGATGGATGAGAATTAATATCAACTGTTTTTTCCATGATGACAGCGATGGGGGAAAATCGGGGCCGTTCGGCTGCACATCGTCAGCAAGAAGGCATGGGCGGTGAGGGCCTATGTGCAGCCACCATCTTTACTTTTCAAAATTACTGTATAAAAATACAGTAAACTATCATGGAGACGTACCTTATGCGCCTGGAAATCATCATCGACAGAAAACACCAGATCCCCACCTCGACCATGGAGGCCTTGCGCCAGGAGCTGCTCAAGCAACTGGGTGAGCGCTTTCCCGATCTGCATGTGCGGGTGGCACCGGGTAGTGCCATGGCTCTGACGGTCAGTCGCGCCAGCAAGGAAGACAAGGAGCTGGCCGAAGCCATGGTGCAGGAGGTGTGGGAAAACGCCGATAGCTGGATGCCGGAAGAAGAGGCTCTGGAGGCCTGAAGATAAGCTCTCAGCGGCAAACATCGTCGTGATCCGCCAGGGCGCGAGGAGGAACCTCCAGCCGGATGATGATCCCTGTACCGGCTTTGCCGAACCGCTCTTCAAAACACGCAGCCTCGGGCTGCGTGTTGCGTTGATGGGGTAAGCGCATGACCATGAAGGCGAAAGGCGAAAGAGTAATGTTTCTGGCTGCGCTCAGAGTCCCGCCCAACGCTTGAGGCTGTCGACCTGCACCCGTTGGGTGGCCTGTGCGATGTCGCCATTGGCACGCAGTGCCTTGAGGGCGGTGGGGAGCGCCGCGCGTACCTCGTCCGCCGTCATGCCCGGTTGCAATGCCGGGTGGTAGGCAAGCCTGAGCAACACGTAATCGAGCCCGGTCAGAAAGCTGTCGATGCTGCTGTCATTGAAGATGGAAGGGAACACCTTGTCCGAGTCGTTGGGCAGCCCCATCACCTGGCTCAGCTCTTCCACCACGCAATCCAGAAAACGGCCCTTTGCCCGGCTGTAATCCACCGGAATGATGATGGTGGCACGGGTGATCTCGTAGCGAGCGTTGGTGGCGAAATTGGCCAGGCAGATCCCCTCCTTGAGGGCGATGCGCACCGACTCGTCCTGGCGCATGGTGCGCGCAGCCCAGCTCGCCATCTGTTTGTGCCGGGTCATGATGAGGGTGAGATTGGGGTTGTCGTTGACAATCTCGATGGGGTGACCGGTGATCCTGCTCAGGTGACGGGTCTGTACCTTGACGACCTCGGCCTGCAGCGGCTTGTCGCCGAATTCGTTGACGAGCTTGAGACGCACGGGGCCCGGCCAGCGGGAGAAGTGCTCCTGTTGTTCATGGCCATACTCCCGTTTCATGGCGATTTCCATGAAGCTCTGGACAAGGTAGTCATCACGCTGCCAGCGTTCGGTGGCCGACAGCGGCAGGGAGAAGAGCCAGAGCATCAGCCCCGGGAGCAACCAGTGCCCATGGCGAACGGGCTGGAGAGGTGTGTGCCATGGGCGCATCTTGCCTCCTTGCAAGGGGATCAGCGGGCGGTACGCTCGATATCACGCCAGGTGAGCCAGAGCCTGAGATCGAACTCCAGTTGATGATAGTCCGGTTCCATGTGCTGGCAGAGTTGGTAGAAAGCCTTGTTGTGATCCTTCTCCTTCAGGTGGGCCAGCTCATGCACCACTATCATCTTGAGAAAGGCGGGATGGGCCTCCTTGAACAGGGCGGCGATGCGGATCTCGTTCTTGGCCTTGAGCTTGCTGCCTTGCACCCGGCTGACATAGGTGTGCAGTCCCAGGGCATCCTTGATCACGTTGATCTTGCCGTCGAAGATCACCTTGGAAAGCGGCGCCGAGCTTTTCAGGTAGCGGTTCTTCAGCTCCATGGTATAGGCGAGCAGCGCCTTGTCGCTCTGGACGAGGTGGGTTTGCGGGTAGCGTTTGGCCAGCATCTCGCCGAGTTTGCCCGCCGCAATCAACTGCTGTACCTGAGCCTTGAGTGGCTCCGGATAGCCCCCCAGATAAGTCAGCTCCGCCATGATTCTTCCCTCTGCCGCAAAAAAGAGCGCCATTGTAGTCAGGATGGGGCCCCTTGAACATGGTCGGCCCCCCTCTTTATGACGACAACGAAAAGGGGCCATCACCAGGATGGCCCCTTCTGTGTGCCTGATTAGCGGCGCCGGTACAGGCCCGGGTCCACCTCTTCATACTGGGCTGCCAGATACTGGTAGAAGGCAAGGTGGGAGGGGGAGGTCGGAGTCTTGAGCTCCTGTGCCACCCGCTCCGGTTTGGCGATGATGAATTTGGGTTGTTGGCGCTGGATGTCAGCCAGCACCCGCTCGCGCACATCGTAGGGCGGGTTGACGTTGGCAAAGAACAGATAGGCGGAGGCCGGCTGGCGATCGGTCCAGAGGTAGTATTGCGGCTGGATGCCATCGACCCAGATCTTGTCGGTAGGCGCCGTCTCGGCCAGGATACGATCGACCCTGACCTGGGCGGGGGGATTGAACGGCCTACCCTTGAGATTGCCTTCCCAGGCGTTGTTGACCAGCAGTACCAGCATGGCCAGCGAGGCGAGCCAGGGGGTGGCGCTTCGCACGTCCCAGGCGCGCCAGAGCGGGACCAGAATGAGCACGGGCAAGGCCCACAGCAGGCTGTTGCCGAGCACCTCGCGCACCCGCTCCAGAGACCACTCCTTGGTGCTCCAGCCGTAACCGAGCTGCTGGGCCAGCAACCAGCTGGCGGTCAGCACCACCAGGGAGATGCAAAGTAGCCCCAGGGCATCGGATCGCTGCTCGCTTCTGTCCAGCAGGCAGGCGAGCGGCAGCAGGCCAAGCTGCAGATAGAGCACATCATAGTGATCGAACACATGGCCGGAGACCGAGTTGGCGATCAGGGTGAACAGCACCCCCAGCAGGGTGGCGCACAGCGCGGGGAGATACCACTCCTGGCGGCGCCCGAGCATCAGGACGAGGAAGGCGGGCAGCAGCATGATGAGGCCGGTGCGCAGCAGACCGACGGCGCCCACCTCAGGAGAGAAGCCGTTGCCGTAGCTCCCTTCGAAGAAGATGCCGAAGGCGTAGTATTTGAACTCGGCCAGCACGTCGTGGTGCTGGAAGTAGGCATAGAGCGGGCCGCCGACGAGGGCCAGTCCAAGCAGGCTGGAAAAGAGCAGGGCAAAGGCGCAGCGCCACTGCTCACGCAGGCACCAGTGACAGAAGAGCACCAGATACCAGGCACCCCAGAAGGCGCCGTTGTTGGTGCGCATCCAGGCCACGATGGCGAAGGTGAGTGCGGCGACCAGGGCCGGTCCCCAGCTGAATCGCTTGTCCAGCAGCATGGTGATGAAAGCCCACTGGGCGATGAGGGCCAGATGGAATGTCCAGTCCTCTGTCATGTTGCCGTAGTAGTAGCGAGTGCTGTAGAGCGCCAGCAGGGCCAGCATGCTGCCAAGTCGCGCCCGCACCGAGAGCCCGAGCTGCGAAAAAGCCTGCCAGCTCGCCATGAGGCCCAGCCAGCAGAGCACCCACTCCAGCAGCCAGATCCCGAAGAAGCCACCAAGGCCATAGCCCAGTGCATCGAGGGCGAAGATCATGGGACCCTTGATGTCGATCATGTCCCGATAGAGTACGCCCCCCTCGCTCCACATCTTGCCCATCACCGCAAACAGGGAGGCATCAAATCCCGGGGCCATGCCGTGGAACAGCGGATTGCGCAGACAGAACAGCAGAGCCATCAGGGCGGTGAGCAAGATGACCGACGGCCTGATCCCGGGATTGTGGCGGTGCGGGGTAAAGCGGATGGCATGATTCATGGGTGACCTGTTCCTGCGGGAAAGACTGAAAAAGCGGGCTTATCTTGCCGAGCCGGGCTGCACGATGCAATGGAAGAAGTGTAGGCACCTGAAATAATTCGTAAAAGTATCGTTTTCACGCCTCTGGCTGCACTGGCAGGCCCCATCACAAGACAGGGCTGGCGCAGTCGGGCGTCACAGCCTGAGGTTGCATGGTAGGGGGCCTGCGCCTGGGAGCGGATCAGGATGCCCCTATGCGGGGGAAAGGCGGCACCGACCCGGGATGGGCCGGTGCCAGATTCACTGGCCGTGATACTCCACCAGGGCCGGCAGGGGGCTGAGTTCCGGCAGGTGGCGTGCCCAGCGCAGGAAGGCATCCGCCAGGGTAATGCCGAGCTCCTGATTGTGCTGGGTCAGGGTGCGGGCAAGGGCCGTGTAGCCCTCCTTGCCGGAGGCGGTATAGGCACTGGAGACCCCGCGATAGATGGCATCCGGCTCGACGTGCTGCCACTGACCTGGGCTGACTTCCCATTCCAGGCGAGTGATCCTCTCCCCTTTGGGTCTGTCGGCCTGATAGCAGAAGCGCACCCCGGCGGTATAGGGGAAGCTGCCGCTGCCATTGCCCGTCACACCATTGTTGGTGGCGTTGTCGATGGCCCCCTCCAGCGCTTCGGCCAGTTCATGGCCGTGCACCCGGTAGAGGGTGAGGGGAATGGCAAAGGGCAGCAGGCGTCCGGCAACGTCTGCTTCGGTCAGGGGGCCTGGCTCGAGGGAGCAGCGCACGCCCCCGGCATTGTGCAAGGCAAAGTCCACCTGACCCACCTGTTCGCGGGCACTGGCCAGCATGGCACTCGCTACCAGGGGGGCGACCTGGCTGCCGGCGGGCAGGCTGGCATCGGGCAGGCGCTGGTGATGGAGCGGATCAGCGAGCCGGGTCACCACGCGCCGGGTCATGGTTTCGAGCTCGGGGCGATAGCGTCTGGTCAGATGCTGCTCGAGCTCGGGGGCCGGTTCGCAGAAGTGCAGCCCCGCAGGAGGCGGGGAAGCAAAGGGCCAGGGATCCCAGGGTAACCACTCCAGCTGGCCGCGGCTTTGGCACACGCGTCCCTGCTCGTCGAAGGTGAGTTCGCACACCCCGAGACAGAGGGCGCTGTGGGCGGCGTGCAGGATGGCCACCCCGTTCACCATGAGGGGATAGCTGCCTTCGCTGTCGAGCCCGAGCGGCGCCAGATCCCCCAGCAGGCTGTGGGTGTGCCCGCCGACGATGAGGCTGAGCTCGGGGAAGCGGGTCGCCAGTCGCTTGTCCTGCGCCAGACCCAGGTGGCTCAGCAATATGATGTGGTGGATCCCCTCGGCCTTGATCTCTTCGAGGGCGCGGCTCAAGGTCTCTTCGATACCGTGGAAACGGGTGTGGGGATCGGGGCTCGCGATGGCGGCCATCTGCGGCAGCGTGATGCCGAGCAGGGCGAAGGGCACGTCGTCGATGACGCGCTTGTGCCAGGGGCGGCTCGCGTCAAACAGCTGCGGCAGCCCCTGCAGCCGCAGCGGGGCATCGGCGGGCTCCTGACGGTTGTCGATGTTGGCGGCGAGCACCGGGAAATCGAGCTGGCGCAAAAACTCCACCAGCGGCCCGTTGCCCAGATCGAATTCGTGGTTGCCGATCACCATGGCATCCGGTCGCAAGAGGGCCAGCAGGTCCGCATTGGCCCGCCCTTTGAAGCGGTTGAAGTAAAGTGACCCCTGGAAGGTATCGCCGCCATGCAGCAGCAGGCAGGTCTGGCCGGCTGCCTCGGCCTGTTGGCGCAGGGCGGTGAGCCGGGTCAGGATGCGGCCATAGCCGCCGCACTGGGTGCGCCATTCGGACTTGCCATCGGGGGAGAAGCGCATGGGGGCGCCATCGAAATGGGAGTGGCAGTCGCTGAAGTGGGCAAGTTGAACCGTCATACTCAAGGCTCGGTCCTCCTTAGGAAAAAAGAGCACCGAGTCTACTGCATGGGGTGGGGGGGATACCAGCCCGGCGGCAGCCGGGCCGGTAAAGAGTCAGGCGGGAACCATGATCTGGGTGGCGAGGATCACCACCAGCAGGCCGACGGCCACCGGCAGCGAGGTACGTTTGACCACCTCGAACGGAGAGAGATTGCCCATCCCCGCACAGGCGACCACCACCCCGGAGACCGGCGAGATGGTGCGGCCGAGGTTGGATGCCTGCAGCATGGGGATCACCAGATAGGCCGGGTTGACGCCGAGGCTGGTGGCCAAATGGGGGATGAGCTCCACGAAGGCGTAGAAGGGGGCGTTGCCGGAACCCGTGGTGAAGGCCGCCAGGGTGGTGATGACCACCAGCACCAGCATGATGACGATGCCGCCGGTACCGAAGCTCTGAGCCAGATCCAGGAGGTTGGCGATGAAACCGAGTCCCATCAGACCCTGGGCAAAGACCCCGGCACCCACCAGCAGCATCACCACGCCGGCGAAAGCGTCGGCCATGTTGCGCCAGCACACCTGCAGCCCGTCCAGCAGCTCGCGGCCGTTGCGCTTGCGCACCAGCTCCAGCAGGGCGGCCAGCACTAGGCAGATGACGATGATGGTGACGATGTCGAGCTTGGGCCCCAGTTTGCCGTCAAACAGCAGCACACCGATGATGGGGGTGAAGGGCAGGATGGCGTAGAAGCCGGGGGCGTCGGTGACGAGATCGCTCGGGGCGACCGCGGCGTTGTGCTCCCCGGCCTTCTGATCCAGATAACGTTGCCAGAAGAAGTGGGTCACCGCCATGGCGGCGATGGCCACCAGGGAAATGGGCAGGGTCAGCTTGAATGCAAACTCGATGAGCTCCATGTTCGCGGCCTGGGCTGCCATCACCACGTCCCCCGAGGTGGGGGAGAGGATGATGGCGGCCGGCGAGGCGCACACCGCCGCTGCCGCGCCACGGGAGATCCCCATGTTGACCATCAGCGGGAAGAGGGTGGCCATCAGCAGAACCCCGAGGCCGGTTGCGGAGCTCACCGCCAGCGACATGGCGCAGGCGACCAGATAGGCGGCCACCAGCAGGATGTAGGGGGACTTGATGACACCGAGGGGTTTGCTCGCGAGCTTCACCAGTATGGTGTTGGCGCCGATGTGGCTCATGTAGCCGGCAAAGCCGCACAGCACCATGATGAGCATGCCGAGGCCACCCCCCCTGTCGACCAGCAGGAAGCGCACGTATTCGAAGATGTCGGTGGCCATGTGGCCGGTAGAGGGGACGCTCGCCGGCAGCACCGCCTTGCCCATCAGGGCGGTGATCGCCAGCAGCAGCAGGCCGCCGCTGAGCAGTACCCCGGTGGCGGAGTAGCCCTTGAAGATGTAGCGACCCACGGCCAGGGTGACCAGGGTGCCGATCAGGAGTTCTATCATAAAACCTTCCCAAGAGTTGAAGTGAGGGGGTGGCCTGCCAGGGCTCACCAGAGGGTTGCGCTGGACTATCCGGCATCGGCCAACAAAAACACTGCGGATATTACCCACTAAGGAGTGTTTCACCATCCGTTCGATGGCAGCTTGTGATCTCGACTGCAAATCCCCGCCTGAGCCGGGGTGATGACTCGCACGTTTGCAGCAACCGGGTGCCAAGAGCGGATGACAGGGGGCTGGATCAGGGGTAATCTCCCAATCGGGTTATTAATTCATTGATTATTAATTGAAATTAAGCCGGGACTCACAAGGAGCAAAGCCGCGGACAGATGGGACTCTTCAGCAAGACAGGGGTGACGGTGGCCCTCATTTATGCCGCCTCAATCGGTGCTGTACCTTCCCACTATGCCGGTGTGAAGGTCGCCCCCGATATCAAGGTCGACTTCCAGTTCTATCGGGTCTCCGGGGCCGATGTGGGGGCCGTGATGCGCCAGATCACCGCCTTGTCGCCCACCCAGGCGGACGGGCACATCGGCAAGGCCAGCTATCAGCTCTCCTGGCAGTTGCAGACGAAGGCGACGGCGGCGCGCTGCGAGCTGGAGCAGGCCAGCGTCCGTGCCCGCATCCAGGTCAGGGTGCCCAACTGGATGGACAAGGCCCGTGCGCCCGCGAAGGAGCGCCAGAAGTGGGACAAGCTGGTGGCCGCCATGTTTGACTACGAGAGTCGTCACAAGGACATCCTGCTGGAGAGCGTGAGCCAGCTTGGCACGCGCCTCGCCCAGTTGCCGGTGACCCGGGATTGCCCAACTCTGGAGCATCAGGGCTGGCAGGCAGGGCAGGCGGTGCTGGAGGCCACCCGGGCGCGGTTCGACAGCCTGGCCCGCCAGACCGATCAGGGTCGCAAGCTGGGGGTCGTCTGGCCCAGGGCTGGCTGATAACACGTGTACAGTCCCATGGCCGCTCATGGGAAACATAAAAAAACGGGCTGATTGAGCCCGTTTTTTTGTTGGTGCGCCAATAGCGTGGAGGCTGGCAGCCCCGGCTCCTGGGTGGCTAGTCGCGCAGTGGCTTGCCCCTGCGCAGCCTTCGCACCCAGTAGCGGGCGGGATGGAGCGCCTCCAGCAGATCGGCGGCCAGCGGCAGGGGATCGCCGCAGATCTCGCTGGCGACCAGTTCGCCGCACAGGGGCGCCGAGCACAGACCCCGGGAGCCGAGCGCCCCCAGCACGTAGAGGCCGGCGTGCAGGGGCAGTGCGCTCTGCTGATCCGCGGGGGCGTTGACGTCATGATCCGCCAGCGCCGCCAACCGGGCGACGGGCCCGGCTACCGGCAGGTGATCCCGGCTGGCGCAGCGCAACCCGATGCGGGCCAGAGCACCGCTCACATCCACCTCGGCAGGCCAGCGCTGCTGGGGCACACAGGCTTGCAGCCGCGCCCTGTTCTGCTCCTGCTCGTCGGTGCGGTAAGCTAGATCGGTCTGGTTGCGGCCATAGCTGGCCCCGATGCAGTGCGCGCCGTTGTGGGCCGGTGTGAGGTAGCCATCGTAGCAGAGCACGCTCTTGAGCTGGCTCAAGCCAGCCGTGGTCGGCACATGGCTCACCTGGCCGCGCACCGGATAGAGCGGCAGCTCGGCAAAGGGGAGAAGGGCTGGCAACTGATGCCCGGCTGCCACCACCAGATTGGGGGCACGCCACTGGCGGCCATCCCGGCTCTCCAGGTGCCAGCCATCGGCCTCTTCGGCAATGCGGGTTACAGCGGCATTGAACACCACTTCCAGCCGCCCGCTGGCCTGCGCCTCCCTGATGGCGGCGCGGGTGAGATCCGCCGGACAGAGCCAGCCCCCCAGGGGATAGCTCACACCATCCGCATCGCAGGGCAGGCCGACCACCTGCTCAACCTCCGCTGCCGAGAGTGGGTGCATCAGCTCGGGGGGGAAGGGGCCCTGGCTCATCTTGGCAAGCTTGGCGGCGGATTTGTCGTCGTAGCCGAGTTGGGTGACGCCACACAGGGAGAAGGCGACGGGGTGGTGCTTTGCCAAAGCCAGCAGCCGGTTTCTGGCAAAGCCGAAGGCCAGCGAATAGAAGCGCGACAGGGCATCGTGCTCGCCGTTGAGCAGGGGGTAGAGGGCTCCTTGTCGATTGCCGGAAGCGCCGCTGGCCGGTTCGCCGTCTTCGCACAGCAAGGTGACGTGCCGACCCCGCTCCACCAGAGAGAGCGCCGTCATGGCGGAAGCGATGCCGCCACCGATGATGAGCACCTCTCCCTCCCGCCCTGCGGGGCGGGCATACCAGGGGGCGATGCTCTGCTGCGGCACTTTGCCTTCCCGAACACCCGCCAGCATCTCCCGCTTGCTGCCGTGGCCCTTCACCTTCTTCATGGCAAAGCCGGCGGCAATCAGCCCCCGTCGCACGAAACCGGCGCAGGTAAAGGTCGAGAGGGTGGCATCGGGGCGGGCGAGGCGAGCGAGATCGTCGAAGAGATCCTGGGTCCACATCTCTGGGTTCTTGGCAGGGGAGAAACCGTCCAGATACCAGGCGTCCACCAGACCAGTTGCCGGATGGGGCACCTGGGGCAGCATCTCCTTGATGTCGCCAAACCAGAGATCGAGACGGATGCGGCCATCGGCAAAGAGCAGGCGATGGCAGCCGGAGACCGGCAACGGCCACTGGTCGATGAGAGGCTGGCTCAAGGGGGCGAGCTCGGGCCAGGCGGCCAGGGCCTTGCGCAGATCGGCCTGGGTAAGAGGGTATTTCTCGACGCTGATGAAGTGCAGCCGGGATCCGTTGCCGGACAGGGGGGCCTGTTCCAGAAAGGCGGCCATTGTGGCCAGAAAGTTAAGTCCTGTACCGAAACCTGTTTCACCAATCACGAAACTGTCACTATCGTGGTGCGAAAATCGCTCTGGCAGTCGATTTTGCTGCAAAAAGACGTAGCGGGTTTCACTTAGACCGTTATCATTGGAAAAGTACACATCCCCGAACTCACTGGAGACTGGAGTTCCCGCTTCGTTCCAGTCCAATCGGGCATGATGTAAGGATGTTTGACTCACGTTTTCCTCGGCTCGCGTCACAAAATCGCGGGCATTCTACGTGAAAGCAGACCAGTTTGGCAGCCGAAAGCGGGTAGACTCGGTGCCAGTTTTTCCAGACGAGATGAATTAATGAGAAGAGCAGTGATCACCGGTATCGGCGTCATCTCCAGTATCGGCAACAACAAGGAAGAGGTGCTGGCCTCCCTGAAAGCAGGCAAATCCGGCATCACCTATTCCGAGCAGTTCGAGCAGTACAACCTGCGCAGCCGTGTCTGGGGTAACATCAAACTCGATCCGTCTGAACTGATCGACCGTAAAGTCATGCGTTTCATGGGTGACGCCGCGGCCTACGCCTACCTCTCCATGCAGCAGGCCATCGAAGATGCCGGCCTGCCGGAAGAGATGGTCTCCAACGAGCGTACCGGCATCGTGACCGGTTCCGGCGGCGCCTCCGGCAAGAACACCTCCGAATCTGCCGATATCGCCCGTGAAAAGGGCGTCAAGCGGGTGGGTCCCTACATGGTGCCGCGTACCATGTCCTCCACCACCTCCGCCTGCCTGGCCACCCCGTTCAAGATAAAAGGTGTCAACTACACCATCAGCTCCGCCTGTGCGACCTCTGCCCATTGCATCGGTCACGCCCTGGAACTGATCCAGCTTGGCAAGCAGGACATCATCTTTGCCGGTGGCGGCGAGGAGCTTGACTGGTCTTCCACCATCCAGTTCGACGCCATGGGCGCGCTCTCCACCAAGTACAACGACAACCCGGAAAAAGCGTCCCGCACCTATGATGCGGACCGCGACGGCTTCGTCATCTCCGGTGGTGGCGGCATCCTGGTGGTCGAGGAGCTGGAACACGCCCTGGCCCGTGGTGCCCACATCTACGCCGAAATCACCGGTTACGGTGCGACCTCCGACGGCTACGACATGGTGGCCCCGAGTGGCGAAGGCGCCGTGCGTTGCATGAAGATGGCGATGCAGGGTGTCGGCAAGGTGGACTACATCAACACTCACGGTACCTCTACTCCGGTTGGTGACACCAAGGAGCTGGAAGCCATTCAGACCCTGTTTGGCAGCAATGCACCCAAGCTCTCCGCCACCAAGGCGATGACCGGTCACGCTCTGGGCGCCGCCGGCGTGCATGAGGCCGTCTACTCCCTGCTGATGATGGAACACGGCTTCATCGCCCCCAGCATCAACATCGAGAACCTGGACGAGAAAGCCGTGGGCCTGCCCATCGTGCGTGAATACGAAGCGGCCGACCTCAATACCGTCATGTCCAACAGCTTCGGCTTTGGCGGTACCAACGCCTCTCTGGTGTTCAGCAAGTTCAAGGCTTGATCTCCCCGTGGGGAGCGCAACGCGAAATAGAAAAAGGCGCCGAAAGGCGCCTTTTTTATTGAACTCTTTTTATTGAACTCTGCTGATGGTTCCCGGTTCGGGACCGCTGTCTGCCAGGGGCAACCGCATATAGACAGCCCCGTCACCATACTCCACCAGCGATTTGCCGGTGTCGGCGGGCACAAACCCCTGCTTGCGCCAGAAGGCGGGGGCATCCTGAACCGCCACCAGGCCTGCATGGCGATATCCAGCATGGCTCGCGAAAGCGAGTGCCCTTGCCAGCAGTCGCTGTCCGACACCCAGGCCGCGTGCCTTGCTCGAGACAGCGAGATCGTGCAGATAGAACTCGTCGTGGCCGGCCAGCGCCTTCATCGGCACCGAGAGGGGCGGGGGCTGGTGGGCACGCCAGGGGTGGCAGAGCAGGTAGCCCAGCACCTTGCCCTGACGCTCGGCCACCCAGCAGCAGGCGGGGGCCAGCTCGGTTTTGTTCTGCATCACCTCGAGGGGCTCGGGTTCGAACTGGTGATAACACTCGTGCTGGATGGCCATGATGGCGGGCCAGTCTGGCGTGCGGATGGTGCGGATCGTGATCATGATGCGGGTCGGGTCCGTACTCAAACCGTGGCAAAAAGGGGTGACAGCATACCTCAGAGAGCACACAAACGAAACCGGGTTACCTGTCAGCGACTCGTCAGCGAACCGGCTCCTTGCTCACGACCTTGATCAGCTGGTAGCGCAAGGAAGGGGCATCGGCCGGCACATCGGCAAGTTGCTCCTTGCTCACTTCCAGTTGATAGCGAAAGCCCGGTTCAAAGGTGAAGCCTTCGATTTGCTGATAGAAGAGGCTCCAGTTCTCTCCCGGCTGACTGCGCACCTGCATGCACTTCATGGGGGCGACACCGACGCAGTCTGCCAACTTGTCCTGGATATAGAGGGTTTCGGTGGTCGGGGCGCTCTGGCAGGCGCTGAGCAGGAGGGCGGAGCTGAGGAGCAGGGGAGATTTCATGATGAATGTCCTTGGCGTAAAAGGGCGCGATTAAACCTGCAAAAGAAAAGGCGGTCAATGACCGCCTTTGTAACAAACCATGACAGATCGGGCTCAGCGCTGGTCGAGGGGCACGAACTCGCGCAGGGGCTGACCGGTGTAGAGCTGACGGGGACGGCCGATCTTCTGATCCGGGTCCGAGTGCATCTCGTTCCAGTGGGCAATCCAGCCGATGGTACGGGAGATGGCGAAGATCACGGTGAACATGGACATGGGGATACCGATGGCCTTCATGATGATGCCGGAGTAGAAGTCCACGTTCGGGTAGAGCTTCTTCTCGATGAAGTAGGGGTCGGACAGCGCGATGCGTTCCAGCTCCATGGCCACGTCCAGCAGCGGATCCTTGATCTGCAGCTCGGTCAGTACCTCGTGGCAGGTTTCGCGCATTACGGTGGCACGGGGGTCGTGGTTCTTGTAGACCCGGTGACCGAAGCCCATCAGACGGAACGGATCGTTCTTGTCCTTGGCGCGGCCGATGTACTCGGGAATGCGATCCACGGAGCCAATCTCTTCGAGCATCTTGAGGCAGGCTTCGTTGGCACCACCGTGGGCCGGGCCCCACAGGGAGGCGATCCCCGCGGCGATACAGGCAAACGGGTTGGCACCGGAAGAACCGGCCAGACGCACGGTGGAGGTGGAGGCGTTTTGCTCATGGTCCGCATGCAGGGTGAAGATGCGGTCCATGGCGCGCTCGATGATGGGGTTGACCTTGTACTCTTCGGTCGGCACGCCAAACATCATGTGCAGGAAGTTGCCTGCATAGGAGAGGGCGTTGCGCGGCTGCATGAAGGGCTGGCCGATGGAGTACTTGTAACACATGGCGGCCAGGGTCGGCATCTTGGAGAGCAGACGGAATGCACAGATCTCGCGATGCTCCTCGTTGTTGATGTCGAGGGCGTCATGATAGAAGGCGGACAGCGCGCTGACCACGCCGCACATGACGGCCATGGGGTGGGCGTCGCGGCGGAAGCCGCGGAAGAAGAAGGCGATCTGCTCGTGCACCATGGTGTGGCGGGTGACCAGACGTTCAAATTCCGCATATTGGGTCTTGGTGGGGGCCTCGCCGTACAGCAGGATGTAGCAGACTTCGAGGTAGCTGGCCTGGGTGGCCAACTGGGCGATGGGGTAACCGCGGTGCAGCAAGACACCCTGGTCGCCATCGATGTAGGTGATGGAAGATTTGCAAGAACCGGTGGCCATGAAGCCGGGGTCGAAGGTGAAATATCCTTGCGTGCCCAGCTTTCTGACATCGATCACATCGGGTCCAACGGTACCGGAGAGGATCGGCAGTTCAACCGGCTCTTTTCCGGGCAGATGTAGGGTGGCTATCTTATCAGCCATAGCACGTCTCCTTTGCTCTTTTATAATTTGGTTCCAGCCCTACTTTATTACGACTGTTATGACGCTGGCAAAGGTTCTTACCCGTACCACGGCGGCTGGAGCGCCTTATTTGAACCAGAGAACCATGTCTTTGTCAATTTTGCTGGATGATCATTAATGACTTGTTAAAGCTGTTGTGAGATCTGGTTTACGGTTTTGGATTTTCTGTGTAGCTATTTGATTGTCATTGGTTAAGGCCGCCGATATACTGCGCCACGTGGGTGATGGTCGTCGGTGTTTGAAACGCTTTCGCAAAGCCAGATGTGATATCGAAAATGTTATTTTTGGCTTTCCTGAGTTGTTTTGGTAACAAAAACCTAACAAATGCCACTCCTCGCCCTCAAAGCGTGTGAAAACAATAACTAACGTGCTCAATGGAGCTGAGTGGGCAAAGCCGTGAAAAACAAACAGAGACCTGTAAACCTCGACCTACAGACGATCAGCTTTCCTGTCACCGCCATCGCTTCCATCTTGCATCGTGTCTCAGGGGTCATCACCTTTGTGGCATTGGCCATCTTGCTGTGGATGCTTGGTACTTCACTCGCCTCTCCCGAAGGATTTGAATCGGTCGTTGCCATCATGGACAACTTCCTGGTCAAGTTCGTGCTGTGGGGGATCCTGACCGCGCTGGCTTACCACATCGTGGGCGGTCTGCGGCACCTGGTCATGGACATGGGCTATTGGGAAGAGCTGGAATCCGGTAATCAGAGTGCCCGTGTGGCCTTCGTGATCACCGCGGTTTTGGCGGTATTGGCGGGGGTACTGGTATGGTAACCAATTCTGCAACTTTCGGGCGCAGCGGTGTTCATGATTACATCCTGATCCGCGCCACCGCCCTCATCATGACGTGCTACGTCCTCTATCTGGTTGGCTTTGTCGCGTTCAACGACATCACCTACGAGGTGTGGACCGGCTTCTTCTCCAACACCTTCACCAAGGTCTTCACCCTGCTGACGCTCGTATGCGTCTTGATCCACGCCTGGATCGGTCTGTGGCAGGTGCTGACCGACTATATCAAGCCGGTCGGACTGCGCGGTGCGCTGCAGTTTGTGCTGGTGGTGGTGCTGTTTGTCTATGTGATGACTGGTTTCGTCGTGCTGTGGGGTGTGTAAGGTGACTATTCCAACTCGTGAATTTGATGCGGTCGTGATCGGTGCCGGTGGCGCCGGTATGCGCGCCGCGCTGCAGATTGCCCAGTCCGGCAAGAGCTGCGCCCTGTTATCCAAGGTTTTCCCGACCCGTTCCCACACGGTCTCCGCCCAGGGCGGGATCACGGTCGCCCTGGGCAATGCCCACGACGACAACTGGCAGTGGCACATGTATGACACCGTCAAGGGCTCCGATTACATCGGTGATCAGGAAGCCATCGAATACATGTGCAAGACCGGCCCCGAGGCCATCTATGAGCTGGAGAACATGGGCTTGCCTTTCTCCCGCTTTGACAACGGTACCGTCTACCAGCGTCCATTCGGCGGTCAGTCCAAGAACTTCGGCGGTGAGCAGGCTGCCCGCACTGCGGCGGCAGCCGACCGCACCGGTCACGCCCTGCTGCACACCCTGTATCAACAAAACGTCAAGAACAAGACCACCGTCTTCTCCGAGTGGTATGCCCTGGATCTGGTGAAGAACCAGGATGGTCATATCGTCGGCTGTACCGCCATCGACATGGAGAGCGGTGAAGTCGTCTACTTCAAGGCCAAGGCTACCGTGCTCGCCACCGGCGGCGCCGGTCGCATCTATCAGTCCACCACCAACGCCCACATCAACACCGGTGACGGCGTCGGCATGGCGCTGCGCGCCGGGGTCGGCGTGCAGGACATGGAGTTCTGGCAGTTCCACCCGACCGGCATCGCCGGGGCAGGGGTACTGGTGACCGAAGGTTGCCGCGGTGAAGGCGGCTACCTGCTGAACAAGGACGGCGAGCGCTTCATGGAGCGTTATGCGCCGAACGCCAAGGACTTGGCCGGTCGCGACGTGGTGGCCCGTTCCATCATGATCGAGATCCGCGAAGGCCGTGGCTGCGACGGTCCCTGGGGCCCGCACATCAAGCTCAAGCTGGATCACCTCGGCAAAGAGGTGCTGGAATCCCGTCTGCCGGGCATCTGCGAGCTTTCTCGCACCTTCGCCCACGTGGATCCGGTCAAAGAGCCTATCCCCATCATCCCGACCTGCCACTACATGATGGGCGGCGTGCCGACCAGCGTGAACGGCCAGTGCCTGACCCAGGACAAGGATGGCAACGACGTGCCGGTTGTCGGTCTGTTCGCGGTGGGCGAGATCGCCTGCGTCTCCGTGCACGGTGCCAACCGTCTGGGCGGCAACTCGCTGCTGGATCTGGTTGTGTTCGGTCGTGCTGCCGGCATGCACCTGGTGGAGACCCTGGGCTCGATGGAGCACGGCACGGAAGCCACCGACGCCGACATCGCCAAGGCGCTGGAGCGCTTCAACCGCTGGGAAAACAACCGTGACGGGGAAGACCCGGCCCAGATCCGCAAGGACCTGCAGCGCTGCATGCAGAACAACTTCTCCGTGTTCCGGGAAGGGGATGCCATGGCAGAAGGGCTGGCCGAGCTGAAACTCATCCGCGAGCGTCTCAAGAACGCCCGTCTGGACGACACCTCCAAGGAGTTCAATACCCAGCGCATCGAGTGCCTGGAGCTGGACAACCTGATGGAGACCGCCTATGCCACCGCGGTGGCGGCGAACTTCCGTACCGAGAGTCGTGGCGCCCACAGCCGCTTCGACTTCCCGGAGCGTGACGATGAGAGCTGGCTGTGCCACAGCCTCTATCATCCGGACACCGAGTCCATGACCCGTCGCGCTGTCAACATGTCACCCAAGACCCGTGAGGCGTTCCCGCCCAAGGTCCGGACTTACTGATTGCGGAGCCAAGCACAATGAACGTCACATTCTCTGTCTACAGATACAATCCGGACGTTGATAACGTCCCGTATATGAAGGATTATCGTCTTGATATTCCTGAAGGTTCCGACATGATGGTGCTCGACGCACTGATCCAGCTCAAGGAGCTTGATCCCACGCTCGCCTTCCGCCGCTCCTGCCGCGAAGGGGTATGTGGATCTGACGGTCTCAACATGAATGGCAAGAACGGTCTGGCCTGCATCACGCCGCTCTCCGATCTCTTGAAGAAGGGCAGCAAGGTCGTCATTCGGCCCTTGCCCGGTCTGCCGGTGATCCGGGATCTGGTGATCGACATGACCCAGTTCTACACCCAGTGGGAGAAGGTCAAACCCTTCCTCATCAACGACGAAAAACTGCCGCCCGTGCGTGAGCACCTGCAATCCCCCGAAGAGCGCGCCAAGCTGG
Organism: Aeromonas sp. LsrichE-8G; assembly: GCF_022869435.1. Lineage (NCBI taxonomy): Bacteria > Pseudomonadati > Pseudomonadota > Gammaproteobacteria > Aeromonadales > Aeromonadaceae > Aeromonas > Aeromonas sp. LsrichE-8G. The sequence continues at coordinate 16,505 of NZ_JALIHH010000115.1, read as the reverse complement.
ATGGCCTGTACGAGTGCATACTCTGTGCCTGCTGCTCCACCTCTTGCCCCTCCTTCTGGTGGAACCCGGACAAGTTCATCGGTCCGGCCGGCCTGCTCGCCGCCTATCGCTGGCTGGCGGACAGCCGCGATACTGCGGCCAGTGAGCGACTGGGCAACCTGGATGACGCCTTCAGCGTGTTCCGCTGCCACGGCATCATGAACTGCGTGAACGTCTGTCCCAAGGGCTTGAACCCGACCAAGGCCATCGGTCAGATCAAGTCGATGTTGCTCAACCGGGCCGTGTAGTATCGGGGCCAGGGCGCCTTGCGCCGGGCCCGACCTCTGGATAGCCATCCCGCCCCGGGATGGCTATGACCCTATAAGCTGCAGTGCAGCGAACAAGATGTACAAGGGATAGAAATGCATAACGGCGTGATGAAGGCCTGGTTGGAGTCATCTCACCTGGCTGGTGCGAATGCAAGCTACATTGAGGATTTGTACGAATCCTTCCTGGAAAACCCCGACTCCGTTGCCGACGAATGGCGCAGCCTGTTCCAGTCGCTGCCCCAGGTCAACGGACATGCAGTAGAACAACCCCACTCCCAGGTTCGCGACTATTTCCGCCGCCTGGCCAAGGACTCCTCCCGTTACAGCGCTCCCGTCTCCGATCCCCAGGTGGATGCCAAACAGGTTCGCGTACTGCAACTGATCAACGCCTTCCGCTTCCGCGGTCACCAGAACGCCAACCTGGACCCCCTGGGTCTGTGGCAGCGCGAGCCGGTCGCCGAGCTGGATCCGGCCTTCCACAACCTGCAAGGTGCAGACATGGAGGCCACCTTCAATGTGGGCTCCTACGCCATCGGTCGCGAGACCATGGTGCTCTCCGATCTGTATGCCTCGCTGAAGAAAACCTATTGCGGCAGCATCGGCGCCGACTACATGCACCTCACCTCCACCGAGGAGAAGCGCTGGCTGCAAGACAGGCTGGAATCCATCGAAGGGAAGGGCAACTATACCCTCGAAGAGAAGACCCGCTTCCTCGAGAGCCTGACCGCCGCCGAAGGGCTGGAAAAATACCTGGGTGCCAAGTTCCCGGGGGCCAAGCGTTTCTCCCTGGAAGGGGGCGATGCCATGGTGCCCATGCTCAAAGAGCTTATTCGCCGCGCCGGTGAGCAGGGTTGCAAGGAAGCCGTCATCGGCATGGCCCACCGTGGTCGCCTCAACGTGCTCATCAACGTGCTGGGCAAGCGCGCCCAGGACCTGTTCGACGAGTTTGCCGGCAAGCACGGCGAATCTTGGGGCACAGGGGACGTGAAGTACCACATGGGCTTCTCCTCCGACTTCGCCACCCCGGGCGGCAACGTCCACCTGGCGCTCGCCTTCAACCCGTCTCACCTCGAGATCGTCAACCCCGTGGTCATCGGCTCCGTGCGTGCCCGTATGGACCGTCGCGGTGACAAGGACGGCTCCAGCGTCCTGCCCATCACCATCCACGGTGACTCCGCCATCGCGGGGCAGGGGGTCGTTGCCGAGACCTTCAACATGTCCCAGACCCGTGCCTATGGCGTGGGCGGCACGGTGCGCATCGTCATCAACAACCAGGTGGGCTTCACCACCTCCTATATCCGTGACCTGCGCTCCACCGAATATTGCACCGACATCGCCAAGGCGGTGCAGGCCCCTGTGCTGCACGTCAACGGGGATGACCCGGAAGCCGTGGTGCTGGTGACCCAGATTGCCCTGGATTACCGCAACACCTTCAAGCGCGACGTGGTGATCGAGCTGGTCTGCTACCGTCGTCACGGCCACAACGAGGCTGACGAGCCGAGCGCGACCCAGCCCCTGATGTACCAGAAGATCAAGCAGCACCCGACCCCGCGCAAGATCTACGCCGATCAGCTGATCGCCGAAGGAGCCATCGCGCCGGAGCTGGCCACCACGCTAGTCAACGACTATCGCGACACCCTGGATCGGGGCGAGCGGGTGAGCAAGGAGTGGCGCCCCATGGAGCTGCACTCCGTGGACTGGACGCCGTATCTGGGTCACGACTGGGCCATGGCCTATGACAGCACTGTGCCCATGGATCATCTGAAGGCCCTGGGTGAGCGCATCAGCCAGTACCCGGCGACCCATGTGCTGCAACGTCAGGTCGAGAAGATCTACGAAGACCGTCGCTTGATGGCCGCCGGTGAGAAGCTGGTGGACTGGGGCTTCGCCGAGACTCTGGCCTACGCCACCCTGGTGGACAAGGGATCCCGCATTCGCTTTACCGGGGAAGACTCCGGCCGCGGTACCTTCTTCCATCGCCACGCCGTGCTGCACAGTCAGACCGATGCCAGCACCTACACTCCGCTGTGCAACCTGCATGACGAGCAGGGCCCGTTCGAGGTGTACGACTCCGTGCTGACCGAGAACGCGGTCCTGGCGTTCGAGTATGGCTACGCCAGCGCGGAGCCGGCCGGTCTCACCATCTGGGAAGCCCAGTTCGGTGACTTCGCCAACTGCGCCCAGGTGGTGGTGGATCAGTTCCTCTCCTCCGGCGAGCAGAAGTGGGGCCGGATGTGTGGCCTGACCATGCTGCTGCCCCACGGTTACGAGGGTCAGGGCCCGGAGCACTCTTCCGCCCGTCTGGAGCGTTACCTGCAGATGTGCGCCCAGCACAACATGCAGGTGTGCGTGCCCTCCACCCCGGCGCAGGTGTTCCACATGCTGCGTCGCCAGGTAGTGCGCCCCATGCGCCGTCCGCTCATCGTGATGACGCCCAAATCCCTGCTGCGCCACCCGCTGGCGGTGAGCAAGCTCGAAGAGCTGGCAGAGGGCACCTTCCAGAACGCCATCGGCGAAATCGATGCGCTGGATCCCAAAGGCGTCAAGCGCGTGGTCTTCTGCTCCGGCAAGGTCTACTACGACCTGCTCGATGCCCGTCGCAAGGCGGAGCAGCAGGACGTGGCCCTGGTACGGATCGAGCAGCTCTACCCCTTCCCGGAAGAGGAAGTGCGCGCCATCCTGGCCGATTACAGCCATGTCACCGACTTCGTCTGGTGTCAGGAGGAGCCGCAGAACCAGGGCGCCTGGTACAGCACCCGTCATCACTACGACAGCGTGCTGCCAAGCCATGCCCGTCTGCGTTATGCCGGTCGCCCGGCCTCGGCCTCACCGGCTGTCGGTTACATGTCCGTCCACGCCAAGCAGCAAAAAGCCCTGGTGGAAGACGCCCTTACCCTGGAATGAACGAGTTGTGGATGAGAGGGCCCGTGTCGGGATCCTCTCTGACCTGGAACAAGCCTGCTGGCCAAGAAGTAACAAGGAACTGATTACATGACTATCGAGATCAAGGTACCGGACCTGCCGGAATCAGTGGCGGATGCCACCATCGCGACCTGGCACAAGAAACCGGGTGATCTGGTTGCCCGTGACGAAGTGCTGGTTGACATCGAAACCGATAAAGTCGTGCTGGAAGTGCCCGCGCCGGAAGCCGGCGTACTGGGCGACATCCTGCAGAGCGAAGGGGCCACCGTGCTCTCCCGCCAGCTGATCGCCATGCTCAAGCCGGCCCCCGTTGCTGGTGAAGCGACCAGCGAAAAGCCGGTGGAAGCCGTGGCCGATGACGCTGCCGATGGCCTGAGCCCTTCCGTGCGCCGCATGGTGGCCGAGCATGACATCGACGTCGCCAAGCTGACCGGCACTGGCAAGGGTGGTCGTGTCACCAAGGAAGACGTGGAAGCCTTCATCAAGAATCTGGGCAAGGCTCCGGTGGCTGCGCCGACTGCTGCCACTCCCGTGGCTGCCGCACCGGTCGCGCCGCTGGCCGGTCGCACCGAGAAGCGTGTGCCCATGACCCGTCTGCGCAAGCGCATCGCCGAGCGTCTGCTGGAGGCCAAGAACACCACCGCCATGCTGACTACTTTCAACGAGATCAACATGGCGCCCATCATGAAGCTGCGCAAGCAGTACGGCGAGATCTTCGAGAAGAAGCACGGCATCAAGCTCGGCTTCATGTCCTTCTATGTGAAGGCCGTGGTCGAATCCCTCAAGCGCTACCCGGAAGTGAACGCGGCGCTGGACGGTGACGACATCGTCTACCACAACTACTTCGACGTCAGCATCGCCGTCTCCACCCCCCGTGGTCTGGTGACCCCGGTGCTGCGTGACTGCGACAACATGAGCCTGGCGGACATCGAGAAGGCCATCAAAGACCTGGCCGGCAAGGGCCGTGACGGCAAGCTGACCGTGGATGAACTGACCGGCGGCAACTTCACCATCACCAACGGTGGCGTGTTCGGCTCCCTGATGTCCACCCCCATCATCAACCCGCCCCAGAGCGCCATTCTGGGCATGCACAAGATCCAGGACCGCCCCATGGCCGTCGACGGCAAGGTCGAGATCCTGCCGATGATGTACCTGGCGCTCTCCTACGATCACCGCATCATCGACGGCCGCGAGTCCGTGGGCTTCCTGGTCTCCATCAAGGAGCTCCTGGAAGACCCGACCCGTCTGCTGCTGGATGTCTGAGCAAGCGTGACTGAAAGATAACGAGGGGCCGCCCAGGCCCCCATTCACAGGGGATTGAGAAACACGAGCCCCGGACGGAAATACCTACAACACGGATAGAGCATCTATGAATCTGCATGAATATCAGGCAAAACAGCTGTTTGCCGAGTATGGCCTGCCGGTCTCCGAAGGTTATGCCTGTGCCACCCCGCAGGAAGCGGCCGAAGCGGCCGACAAGATTGGCGGCAACACCTGGGTCGTCAAATGCCAGGTCCACGCCGGTGGCCGCGGTAAAGCGGGCGGCGTCAAGCTGGCCAAGAGCAAGGACGAGATCCGCGCCTTTGCCCAGAACTGGCTCGGCAAGAACCTGGTGACCTATCAGACTGACGCCAATGGTCAGCCGGTTACCAAGATCCTGGTGGAGTCCTGCACCGACATTGCCAAGGAACTGTACCTGGGCGCCGTGGTCGACCGTGGCTCTCGCCGCGTGGTCTTCATGGCTTCCACCGAAGGTGGTGTGGAGATTGAGAAAGTCGCCCACGAAACCCCGGAACTCATTCACAAGGCGGCCATCGATCCCCTGGTAGGCCCGCAGCCTTATCAGGCCCGCGAGCTGGCCTTCAAGCTGGGTCTGGTCGGCGATCAGATCAAGCAGTTCACCAAGATCTTCATGGGCCTGGGCCAGATGTTCCTGGACTGCGATTTCGCCCTGCTGGAGATCAACCCCCTGGTCATCACCGACAAGGGCAACCTGCACTGCCTGGACGGCAAGATCAACATCGACGCCAACGCCCTGTACCGTCAGCCCAAGCTGCGCGAGATGCACGACCCGTCCCAGGATGACCCCCGCGAAGCGCACGCCGCCCAGTGGGAGCTGAACTATGTGGCGCTCGATGGCAACATCGGCTGCATGGTCAACGGCGCGGGCCTGGCCATGGGCACCATGGACATCGTCAACCTGCATGGCGGTTCCCCGGCCAACTTCCTGGACGTCGGCGGCGGCGCCACCAAGGAGCGCGTGACCGAGGCCTTCAAGATCATCCTCTCCGACAGCAAGGTACAAGCCGTGCTGGTCAACATCTTTGGCGGCATCGTGCGCTGCGACATGATCGCGGAAGGCATCATCGGCGCCGTCAAGGAAGTGGGGGTGAAAGTGCCCGTGGTGGTGCGTCTGGAAGGCAACAACGCCGAACTGGGTGCCCGTAAACTGGCCGACAGCGGCCTCAATATCATCGCCGCAACGAGTCTGACTGACGCAGCTCAACAAGTGGTAAAAGCAGCGGAGGCCAAATAATGAGCGTTCTGATCAACAAAGACACCAAGGTGATCTGCCAGGGCTTTACCGGCGGTCAGGGTACCTTCCACTCCGAACAGGCGATTGCCTACGGTACCCAGATGGTCGGCGGCGTCTCCCCCGGCAAGGGTGGCACCACTCACCTCGGCCTGCCGGTGTTCAACACCGTCCGTGACGCCGTGGAAGCCACCGGCGCCACCGCCTCCGTCATCTATGTGCCGGCGCCGTTCTGCAAGGACGCCATCCTGGAAGCCATCGATGCCGGTATCAAGCTCATCGTCACCATCACCGAAGGCATCCCGACCCTGGACATGCTGGACGTCAAGGTGAAGCTGCAGGAAACCGGCGTGCGCATGATCGGCCCCAACTGCCCGGGTGTCATCACCCCGGGTGAGTGCAAGATCGGCATCATGCCCGGCCACATCCACAAGCCGGGCAAGGTGGGCATCGTCTCCCGCTCCGGCACCCTGACCTATGAAGCGGTCAAGCAGACCACGGATGAGGGCTTCGGCCAGTCCACCTGCGTCGGTATCGGTGGCGACCCCATCCCGGGCTCCAACTTCATCGACATTCTGGAGATGTTCCAGAATGACCCGCAGACCGAAGCCATCGTGATGATCGGCGAGATCGGCGGCAACGCCGAAGAGGACGCGGCTGCCTACATCAAGGCCCACGTCACCAAGCCGGTGGTCTCCTACATCGCGGGCGTCACCGCCCCGGCTGGCAAGCGCATGGGTCATGCGGGCGCCATCATCGCCGGTGGCAAAGGCACCGCGGCCGAGAAATTTGCCGCCCTGGAAGATGCCGGCGTGAAAACCGTGCGCTCCCTGGCCGATATCGGCAAGGCCCTGCGTGAAGTAACCGGCTGGTAAGTTAGCCTGTTATCTCAGATAGCAAAATGCCGCCCTAGGGCGGCATTTTATATGGAGGTTAGTGATAGCGGGATCGCCAAGAAGTAGTTTTATTTACACGGCGTCAGAGTGTTCCTTGCTTTAGGGAAGGTGCGAATAAGCGGGGAAATTCTTCTCGGCTGACTCAGTCATTTCATTTTTTCAGTTTGAGCCGATCTTTTCTCCCGTAAATGCCTTGAATCAGCCTATTTAGACCGTTTCTTCGCCATTTAAGGCGCTATTCCCAGTTTTTAGTGAGATCTCTCCCACTGACGTATCATTTGGTCCGCCCGAAACAGGTTGGCCAGGGTGAATAACATCGCCAGTTGGTTATCGTTTTTCAGCAGCCCCTTGTATCTGGCTTTCACGAAGCCGAACTGCCGCTTGATGATGCGAAACGGGTGCTCCACCTTGGCCCGGATGCTGGCTTTCATGTATTCGATGTTGATGGCCGTTTTGTTCTTGCGTGGATGCTGTTTCAAGGTTTTTACCTTGCCGGGACGCTCGGCGATCAGCCAGTCCACATCCACCTCGGCCAGCTCCTCGCGCTGTGGCGCTCCTTGGTAGCCGGCATCGGCTGAGACAAATTGCTCCTTACCGTGCAGCAGGTTACCCAACTGGTTGAGGTCATGCTCGTTGGCCGCTGTGGTGACCAGACTGTGGGTCAGGCCACTCTTGGCATCAACACCAATGTGGGCCTTCATGCCAAAGTGCCACTGATTGCCTTTCTTGGTCTGATGCATCTGCGGATCGCGTTGCTGCTCTTTGTTCTTGGTCGAGCTGGGTGCCTCAATAATGGTGGCATCGACCAAGGTGCCTTGGGTCATCATGACGCCTGCTTCGGCCAGCCAGCGATTGATGGTCTTGAACAATTGGCGGGCCAGTTGATGCTGCTCCAGCAGGTGGCGGAAATTCATGATGGTGGTGCGGTCCGGCAAGGCGCTATCCAGGGATAACCGCGCAAACAGACGCATGGAGGCGATTTCGTACAGAGCATCTTCCATCGCGCCATCGCTCAGGTTGTACCAGTGCTGCAGACAGTGAATGCGCAGCATGGTTTCCAGCGGATAGGGCCGACGACCATTACCAGCCTTGGGATAAAACGGCTCGATGACTTCCACCATGTTTTGCCATGGCAGGATCTGCTCCATGCGGGACAAGAAAATCTCTTTTCTAGTCTGACGGCGCTTACTGCTGAATTCACTGTCGGCGAAGGTGAGCTGATGACTCATGATGAACCCTTTTTCATGGCTCCAGATGACAAACATGATCTCATATCAGGGACTTGTTCGCACCTTCCCAAGTTGGCTGATGCTGTTTCGCTGGTGAATCAATCTGCCGCCGTTTTGGGCAATAAGCCGGCCACGGTGGTTGCTAATGCCTCCTCCGTCCAGGTCAAAGGGTCATGCTGAACCCGGGTTAGCTCCCGCTTATTGACCCTTGCACAACGTTCCTCGCTATCAGGGCTGGCTATCACTTGCGTCATAAAAATGCGGACCCAATAGTCTGCATGTCGCAGGCAAAGGCGCCGGGCTTACGGCATTTCGCTTTGCTCGCAGTGCATGGCAGGCTTAGCCTTGATTGGGTAAATCGGTCTTGCTGTAAAAGACGATGTGAGTAACGTGGGGATCGTTGATCTGTTCCAGAATACCGACCTAGAGTTCATAGGCGAAACCGCCACCAACCTTGAAAAATCGGGCCATAGGGCGTATAACCACGCGCTTGTCAGTGTATTGAGTGAGTCAACTTTTATGCAGCAGAGTGAACCCGTGCAGAGCGCCCCCTTTTGGCAGATAAAAAGCCTGCAACAGATGACCACAGCCGAGTGGGAGTCCCTGTGCGACGGCTGCGGCAAGTGCTGCCTGAACAAGCTGATCGACGAGGACACCGAGGAGCTGGTGTTCACCAACGTGGCCTGCAACCTGCTCAATACCAAGACCTGCCAGTGCTCCGACTACGGCAACCGCTTTAAGAAAGAGCCGGACTGCCTGCAGATCACCCACGACAAGATTGCCGAGTTCAACTGGCTGCCCTCCACCTGCGCCTATCGCCTGCTGGCTGAGGGGCAGAGCCTGCCAGAGTGGCATCCCCTTATCACCGGCAGCCGCAGCGCCATGCATCAGGCTGGCCAGTCGGTGCGCGGCAAGGTGATCCATGAGGTACATGCCGGCGATTGGGCCGACCATATCATCACCTGGGCGAGCTAAGCCTTAAACCACCGTTTATTTCTTACTATAGGGGCAGGGGAGTGAGACTTCTCTGCCCCTGTTGTTTTTGGCATATAAGTGATCAGTTTTTTGCGATAAAGGCAGTTTGAAACTTCATGGTGAGATGAAAGCATCGTGAAGTCGTGAGAGGTCGCCCCTGACGCAGCCAGCACCCGTTAAACCGCATCCATGACACAAGGGCTGCAGAGCACACTCTGCAGCCCTTGTTGCTTTCTGGCGCTTGCTAGCGATGTAGAGTGGTTTCCCCTCACCCTGACCCTCTCCCAAGGGGAGAGGGAATAGATCGAGGTTGCTATGCAAAACTCGTGGTGGTCGAGCATGGCTCTGCTCTGCTTTTCTGAGTACCTGAGTACCTGAGTACCTGAGTACCTGAGTACCTGAGTACCTGAGTACCTGAGTACCTGAGTACCTGAGTACCTGAGTACCTGAGTACCTGAGTACCTGAGTACCTGAGTACCTGAGTACCTGAGTACCTGAGTGCCGGTGGGCACATCCGTGCATCAAGCGCAGGAGGGGAGTGGAGAGGGGCATCATAGAGAGGGGCGTTAGGAGGCTAACGTCTGGCCGAGCCTGCGGGTCAGAGCCCACGAGCCAGCGGGCCTGGGAGGTGGGAAGCGGCTTGCACACTGCCAAACAGCCATAAAAAAACCGGCGCCTGGGCGCCGGTTTTGTTTCACCGAGACGCTATTACAGAGAAGCGGTGAAGGTACGGGTGATGACGTCTTGCTGTTGCTCCTTGGTCAAGGAGTTGAAGCGAACGGCATAACCGGATACGCGGATGGTCAACTGCGGATATTTCTCCGGGTTTTCCATGGCGTCCAGCAGCATTTCACGGTTCATCACGTTGACGTTCAGGTGCTGACCACCTTCCAGGTTGGCTTCGTGGTGGAAGTAACCATCCATCAGGCCGGCCAGGTTGGCTTTCTGGGCTTCCATGTCTTTGCCCAGGGCATTCGGCACGATGGAGAAGGTATAGGAGATACCATCTTTGGCGTAGGCGAACGGCAGCTTGGCGACGGACGTCAGGGAAGCAACGGCACCCTTCTGATCACGACCGTGCATCGGGTTGGCACCCGGGCCGAACGGCGCACCGGCGCGACGACCATCCGGGGTGTTACCGGTCTTCTTGCCGTACACCACGTTGGAGGTGATGGTCAGCACGGACTGGGTAGCCACGGCACCACGGTAGGTGTTGAGCTTCTGAATCTTCTTCATGAAGCGCTCGACCAGGTCGCAGGCGATGTCATCGACGCGAGCGTCGTTGTTGCCGAACTGCGGGTACTCGCCTTCGATTTCGAAGTCGATGGAGACGCCATCGGCATCACGTACCGGCTTGACCTTGGCGTACTTGATGGCAGACAGGGAGTCAGCGGCTACGGACAGACCGGCGATACCGCAGGCCATGGTGCGATAGACGTCACGGTCGTGCAGCGCCATCAGGGAGGCTTCGTAGCTGTACTTGTCGTGCATGTAGTGGATGATGTTCAGGGCGGCGACATACTGCTTGGCCAGCCAGTCCATGAAGTGATCCAGTCTGTCCATCACGTCGTTGTAGTCGAGGTACTCGGAGGTGACCATTTCGGTCTTCGGACCGACCTGGATCTTGAGCTTCTCGTCCATACCACCGTTGATTGCATACAGCATGGTCTTGGCCAGGTTGGCACGGGCACCGAAGAACTGCATCTGTTTGCCGACGATCATCGGGGACACACAGCAAGCGATGGCGTAGTCATCGTTGTTGAAGTCCGGACGCATCAGGTCGTCGTTCTCGTACTGAACGGAAGAGGTCTCGATGGATACCTTGGCACAGTACTTCTTGAAACCGACCGGCAGCTTCTCGGACCACAGGATGGTCAGGTTCGGCTCAGGGGACGGGCCCATGGTGTACAGGGTATTCAGCATACGGAAGCTGTTCTTGGTGACCAGGGTACGGCCATCAACGCCCATACCGGCCAGGGTCTCGGTGGCCCACATCGGGTCGCCGGAGAACAGTGAATCGTATTCCGGGGTACGCAGGAAGCGAACCATACGCAGCTTCATGACCATGTGGTCCATCAGCTCCTGGGCTTCTTGCTCGGTGATCAGACCCTTTTGCAGGTCACGCTCGATGTAGATGTCCAGGAAGCTGGAGGTACGACCGAAGGACATGGCCGCGCCGTTCTGGGACTTGACCGCCGCCAGGTAGGCGAAGTAGGTCCACTGGACGGCTTCTTTGGCGGTCTTGGCCGGTACGGAAATGTCGCAGCCATATTTGGCAGCCATCACCTTCATCTGGGCCAGGGCACGGTGCTGCTCGGAGATCTCTTCGCGCAGACGGATGGTGGCTTCCAGGTTGACACCGTTTTCCAGATCGGCCTGCAGGGACTTGAACTGGGCCAGTTTGTCGGCCATCAGGAAGTCGATACCGTACAGGGCAACACGACGGTAGTCACCGATGATACGGCCACGGCCGTAGGCATCCGGCAGACCGGTGATGACGCCGGACTTGCGGCAGTTCAGGATGTCTTTGGTGTAGACGTCGAACACGCCCTGGTTGTGAGTCTTGCGGTACTCGGTGAAGATCTTCTCGACCATGGGGTCAAGCTGGCGACCGTACACTTCGCAAGAGGTCTTGACCATCTTGATACCGCCGTTGGCGATGATGGCGCGCTTGAGCGGCTTGTCAGTCTGCAGACCGACGATCTGCTCCAGGCTCTGGTCGATATAGCCGGCATCGTGAGCGGTAATGGTGGAGGGCAGGTCGGTATCAAAATCGACCGGCGCGTGAGTGCGGTTCTCGATCTTGATGCCTTCCATGACCTTGTCCCACAGCTTGGTGGTGGCTTCGGTCGCACCAGCCAGGAAGGACTCGTCACCTTCATACGGGGTGTAGTTCTTCTGGATGAAGTCACGGGTGTTGACAGAGGTCTGCCATTCACCGGCTGCGAAGCCTTCCCATGCTTTTTGGAACTGTTCGTTAAGTTCTGCCATTTTCATTACCTCTCAAGGTATTTATGTGTCTGCCGCCATCCTTAATGATGGCGACGGAAGATAAACCAGTAAGTCAGCCCAACCATGACGCCACCACCAATGATATTACCTATGGTGACAGGGATGAGGTTGTGCAGGACGAAGTTGGACACGGTCAGGTCGGCAAAGGTCGCCGGATCCTGGCCGATGGCCTGCCAGAATTCCGGGCTCGCGACGCTGTGGATGGCGATACCGACCGGGATCATAAACATGTTTGCGATGCTGTGCTCGAAACCGGAGGCCACGAACATGGCGACGGGGAGCAGCATCACCATCACCTTGTCGGTGGCGCTGCGGGCGCCGAAGGCCATCCACACGGCGAGACACACCATGAGGTTGCAGAGGATGCCGAGGGCCACGGCCTCGAAGAAGGTGTGGTGGATCTTGTGCTGGGCCACTTTCATGGCGTTCAGCCCCCACTGGCCATCCGCCGCCGTGTATTCCGCCGACATGATGATGAGCCCGACGATGATGAGTCCGCCGATGAGGTTGCCGAAGTAGACCAGTCCCCAGTTCTTGAGCAACTGGGCCCAGCTGATTCGATTGGCCGCCTTGGCCACCAGGGTCAGGGTGGTGGAGGTGAACAGCTCGGCACCGAGCAGCACACAGAGGATGAGGCCGAGGGAGAAGCAGAGACCACCGACCAGCTTGGCCATACCCCAGGACATGCCGCTTGAGCCGGTAGTGACGGTGATATAGAAGACGAAGGCGATGGCGATGAAGGCGCCTGCCGTGATGGCCAGAGGAATAGTCTTGTATGCGGGCTTGGTGGCCTTGGCATAGGTAATGTCTTCGGCCAGTGCGGCGATGGCTTCGGGCTTGAGACAATCAAAGGGTGATTCTGCTTTCAATTCTCATGTACCTGCATATTTTGCCTGTGGAAATCATAACAAAGGGGCAGATCCCCAAAATTGACTCCGATCAAGAATTACAGATTGTGAATGTAATTTTACTACAGGATTTTTCGTCGTCCGGAAGCTTCTCTTTACACCAGGTTTCAGGTGAAACAGAAGTGAAAAATTTATTAATATTCTGATTTTTAAGAACTTATAAACGGCATCTCTAAAAAAGTACCGGCAAGGCACCTTTGCGGAACCCCTGCACCATGGGCATCAAATTAACAACCCCCTAAGAGGTATTTTTTGTCTTTTATTTCATCTTTGAATAAAGGCCAGCCAAAGCGTAGACCATAAAACAGAAGGGGCCATAAGGCCCCTTCGTCACACTAGCATATCAGTTCCAGGTATGGATTCGTTTGGCTTTTTGCAATTTCTCGTAAGCGGCCAGCAGTTTCTGGTGCAGCGGGAACTGGGAGAGGGAGAGATCGGCGGCTTCCAACCCGTGGAAGCGCGCCTCGCCGCGGGCATTGGCCCAGGCCTGTGCCAGGGTCTCTTCCCCGAACATGCGGGCGAATACCGGGCGGTATTGCTCGGGGTCGCGATCCTCGTCCAGGAACAGCTCGACGCAGGCGCGCAGGGCGCGGTAGTAAGCGGCGCGATCGGCCGGGAACACCGACTGGTTGAACTCCATGGTCCAGTCGATGAGGTCGAGGGCGCTCTCCAGGTCGCCTGCGGCCAGCGCCAGCATGGCTTTGAGCTCACCGACGCGCAGGGTGTGCAGGGCAGTGCCCTTGGCGGCGGCGATGCCGAGCAGCTCGCGCACCCGGGTCCGCTCGTCGTGACCCTCTTCATCCAGCTGGTCGAACAGGGCCATGTACTGCTCTGCGTCCCACTCGAGCGCCGGCAGCGCCAGGATGGTTTCCCGCAGGTGGGCCCCCATGGTGTTGTTGGCCAGCAGCAGATCTTCCACCGGATAGATGTCGGACATGCCGGGCACCAGGATACGGCAGGCGTAGACACCCAGGTGCTCGTAGTCGGCGATGTAGACCGGCTGCTCCAGCTCGTGGAAGATGCCGATCAGGTGGTCGAACTCCTCTTGCGAGGTGCCACGGAAGTCCCAGTCGGCAAACTCGAAGTCGGACTCTTCCTTGAACAGATCCCAGCTGATGAGGCCGGAGGAGTCGATGAAGTGGGTCTCCAGGTTGTGGTGATCCGCCACCTGCTCGTTGTCAAACGACGGCGGCACGAAGACGTCCAGATCCTTGAGGCTGCGCCCTTGCAGCAGTTCGGTGACGGTGCGCTCGAAGGCGACCTCGAAGCGCGGGTGGGCGCCGAAGGAGGCAAAGCAGGTGCCGTTGCTCGGGTTGAGCAGCACCACGCAGATGACCGGATAACGGCCGCCGAGGGAGGCATCGAAGCTGTAGATGGGGAAGCCTTCGGCCTCCAGTGCATCGATGGACGCCTTGATGCCGGGGTAACGGGCGATGACCTCGCCCGGGATCTGGGGCAGGCTGATGGCCTCGGCGATGATCTTGTTCTTCACGTGGCGCTCGAACACTTCCGACAGCCCCTGGGTGCGGGCTTCGGTGCGGGTGTTGCCGGCGCTCATGCCGTTGGAGACATACAGGTTGCCGACGATGTTCATCGGGATGTAGACGGTCTGGTGGTCGGACTGACGCTCGAAGGGCAGGGCGACGATGCCGCGCTCCTCGTTGCCGGATTGCAGGTCCACCAGCATGTCGGCGGTCACTTCACCGTCCGGGTTGTAGAACTTGCGGGTGAAGGAGTCGAGCAGACCTGTGGGAAGCTGATCCCCCTCGATGGGGAACCACTTCTCGTTCGGGTAGTGGACGAAGTCGCCATTGGCGACCTGCTCGCCTAGGTAGAAGTCGGCGAAGAAGTAGTTGGTGGAGAGACGCTCGAAATACTCGCCAAGGGCGGAGGCGAGCGCCGCCTTCTTGCTGGCACCCTTGCCGTTGGTGAAGCAGAGGGCGCACTCCTTGTCCCGGATGTGCACGGACCAGACGTTGGGCACGGGGTTGAGCCAGGAGGCCTCTTCGATATCAAACCCCAGGGCTTGCAGCTTGGTCTGGAAGCGTTCGATGGAGTCTTCCAGCGCTGCGTCCTTGCCGGGAATAAAAGTGTGGTCGGTCATCACAATATCCTGATTTTATGGGCTCATGTTTGGACGCAGATAATAGCATGAGTGACGGGGAAAGCGGCCAGGGCAATGGTGTGGGCTTGCCCTGGTCTGCATTGGATGGGCGGGGTGTGGTAGTGGGGCCGGGCGGTGCGCTGCGGGGCGGTGATTTTTCATGGGAAAGAGGGTTGGGCCATCAGTTTTACTTAACACAATTAAGATAAAGTAAATTTTATTATGACCCTGTGCCCTTCATCATGGCGTCAACCGTTGGTGGGGGGAGGAAAAGAGGGGAACGCCCGTGCCCGTTCCGCCCCCCCGTCTTGATGAACCTTGACCAGGAGTGCTGAATGTTCCCGATGATCCCCCGTATCGACCCCGAGATAGCCAGGTTGGCGCCGGGCTTTTGTGCCCTCAGCATCGTGGTGGAAGCCGCCCCCGTGATTGACACTCTGGTGGGGGAGCGGGCCCTGGCCCGGGCATGTGCGGCCCTTGGCACCGACGAGGCCCCCTGGGCCCTTGAACATCTGGCCGCCTGGGATCAGGTATTCAAGGGGTTTGGCGCCAAGCCTGCCCGCACGCCCTGCTCGGCCCAGGCACTGCGCAAGCGGGTGCTGCGCGATGGCGTCTTGCCCGCCATCGATCCCGTGGTCGATCTCTACAACGCCATCAGCATCGAGTATGCCATTCCCGTGGGCGGGGAGGATCTGGCGGCCTATGTGGGAGCGCCGCGCCTGGTGATTGCCGATGGCAGCGAATGCTTTGACACCCTCAAAGAAGGGCTGCCAACCCAGGAGGCACCGGCTCCCGGAGAGGTGGTGTGGCGGGACGATCTCGGCGTCACCTGTCGCCGCTGGAACTGGCGCCAGGGGATCCGCACTCGCCTGAGCCTCTCTTCCCCCCGGATGTGGTTCATTCTGGAGTGTCTGCCGCCGATGCCGCGCACGGCCTTGTGGGAGGCCGGCGACAGGCTGATTGCCGGTCTTACGCAGATGATGCCTGGGGCCCGCATCGAGCAGACGCTGGTGGAGTGATTGAAGGAGCAGACGAAAAGATAAAAGGAGGCGCCTCATGCTCGCCCGGGCGGTCATGGGGAGGATCTTGCTCGCCATGCCACGTCTGTGCCGCCCGCCTTTACCCACCGCCTGCGAACACATCAGCAAGCAGAGGAACACGGCAACACGCCGGGCTGACATCGTCCCCTGGAGCTTGCCACGTCGGGGCCGGTGTACCCGCAATGCTGTTCACTTAAGCGGAGCCGCATTGCGATTTACCGGAAAACGGGTCTTTGATATCTTCACCGCCCTGGGTCTCGATGGCCTGGGGCGTTTTTCTATGAACATGACGCCTATGCAGCCCCGCAACTCCGCCAACCTCCGTGGCGTATGGGCTGGCGATAACGCGCCCGCCATCACTGCCATCTGGTTCGCGATGAACTGACAGGCAAACTTAAAGCTCACCTCATTGGGCGCTCGCTGATGGGCTATGGCGGCCTGGCTGGCCTCCCGCCTGACCAGATTGTATCCAAGCAGCAATCCCCACAGCTCCTGATAGACCAAGTCCACTTTCTTGCTTCTCAGCGTGATGGCGTTGTGCTGCATCGCGCTTTTGATATCCCGGTATCCCAGCTCGA
>NZ_JALIHH010000114.1:0-18207 GCF_022869435.1 Aeromonas sp. LsrichE-8G | reverse complement strand
TCGCATCGCTGCCGAAGCCCGCGCCGCAGAAGAGGCCCGTGTGGCCGCCGAGGCTCGCGCTGCGGAAGAAGCTCGTATTGCTGCCGAAGCCCGCGCCGCAGAAGAAGCCCGTGTTGCCGCCGAAGCTCAGGCTGCCGAGGAAGCTCGTGTCGCCAAAGAGGCCCAACGAGCGGAAGATTTGCGTCTGGTCGCCGCGATGGAGGCTGAGGCCGCTGCCCTGGCCGCTCTGCCACTGGCCGCCAAGGTGGACGACGACACTCAGGAGAAGCCGCAGCGGGAGGGCTTCTTTGCCCGCCTCAAACGCAGCCTGGTGCGTACCAGGGAGAATATCGGCTCCGGTTTCTTCGGCCTGTTCAGCGGCAAGAAGATCGATGACGATCTGTTCGAAGAGCTGGAGACCCAGCTGCTGACCGCCGATCTTGGCGTCGACACCACCACCCGCATCATCGAGGGGCTGGTACAGCACGCGGACCGCAAGCAGCTCAAGGATGCCGAGGCGCTCTACGGTCTGCTCAAACAGGATATGGGCGAGATGCTGGCCAAGGTCGAGCAGCCCCTGGTGATCGACACCAGCAAGAAGCCTTACGTCATCCTGATGGTCGGTGTGAACGGCGTCGGCAAGACCACCACCATCGGCAAGCTGGCCAAACAGTTCCAGGCCGAGGGCAAGAGCGTGATGCTGGCCGCTGGCGATACCTTCCGTGCCGCTGCGGTCGAGCAGCTGCAGGTGTGGGGTCAGCGCAACAACATTCCGGTGATTGCCCAGCACACCGGTGCCGACTCCGCCTCCGTCATCTATGACGCCATCGAGGCTGCCCGCTCCCGCGGGGCTGACGTGCTGATCGCCGATACCGCCGGCCGCCTGCAGAACAAGAGCAACCTGATGGAGGAGCTCAAGAAGGTGGTGCGGGTGATGAAGAAGCTGGACGATGCGGCGCCCCACGAGATCATGCTGACTCTGGACGCAGGCACCGGCCAGAACGCATTGAGCCAGGCCAAGCTGTTCAGCGAGGCGGTGGGCCTGACCGGCATCACCCTCACCAAGCTGGACGGCACTGCCAAGGGGGGGGTCATCTTCGCGGTGGCCGACAAGTTCCAGATCCCGATCCGCTACATCGGGGTGGGCGAGGGGATCGACGATCTGCGCCCGTTCGTCGCCAACGACTTCATCGAGGCGCTCTTCAGCCGCGAAGAATAAATCCGGCCGACATGAGTCGGCCCGGCCGTGACGAGCACGTGTTCCATACCCCGACTCCGGTCGGGGTATGTCACTATGAGAGCGCAGGTATGGCTCATCCGGGCAAGGATGACATGCGGCATGGTTGCGACCGGTGTTGTCATCCAGGTGTTGTGCCGGTACGGGGGAGTGAGCGCCCCATGCTTTATCCCGGTCGGGGTTTGTCAATCTCAGGGAACCGTTATGATTCGTTTTGACAAGGTCAGCAAGGTCTACAGTGGCGGTCATCAAGCGCTGCAAAAGGTCAGTTTTCACCTGCGCAAGGGGGAGATGGCCTTCCTGACCGGCCATTCGGGGGCGGGCAAGAGTACCCTCCTCAAGCTCATCAGCGTGATGGAACGGCCGACCGACGGCCGCGTCTTCTTCCACGGCGATGACGTCAGCCACATCCAGCGCAGTCAGATCCCCTACGTGCGCCGCCAGATCGGCATGATCTTCCAGGATCACCGCCTGTTGATGGATCGTACCGTGTTCGACAACGTCGCCCTGCCCCTGGTGATCGATGGCTACAGCCATGGGGACATCAACAAGCGGGTGGCGGCGGCGCTGGACAAGGTCGGGCTGCTCGGCAAGGAGCGCTACCAGCCGCGCATGCTCTCCGGTGGTGAGCAGCAACGGGTCGGCATCGCCCGCGCCATCGTCAACAAGCCGCCCCTGCTGCTGGCGGACGAACCGACCGGCAACCTGGATCCCCAGCTTTCCATGGACATCATGCGCCTGTTCGAGGAGTTCAACCGCTTCGGCGTCTCCGTGCTGATTGCCACTCACGATCTGGGGCTGATCGCCCGGATGCGCTACCGCACCCTGACCCTCAAGGCGGGTCGCATGTATTCGTCCGGGGAGGATCGCTGATGGCTATTGTTCGTCATAAACAGCCGCCGTTGCGTCGTTTGATGATGTATGGTGTGGATCATGTGCGTCAGGCCTTTGCCAGCCTGGGTGAGCTGTGGCGCAACCCGCTCGCCTCCCTGATGACCCTGGCGGTGCTTGGCGTGAGTCTGGCGCTGCCTTCCTGTTTCCACGTATTGCTGAAGAATGCCGAAGTGGTGGAGGGGAGCTGGCAGACCAGCTCCCAGATCTCCCTCTATCTGCGCAAGGATCTGCCGGAGCAGAGCATCCTCGATATGAAGCAGCGGATCCTGCTCTATCCGGAGGTGGAGTCCGTCACTTATATGAACCGTGACGAGGCGCTCAGGGAATTTCGGGAGATCTCCGGTTTCGGTGATGCCCTGGATTATCTGGACAGCAACCCGCTGCCGCCGGTGCTGAGCGTGATCCCGGATCCTCGGTGGCAGAATCCGGAAGGGGCCGCCGAGCTGCTCGCCAAGCTGGAGAACGAGCCCGGTATCGAGCAGGGCAAGCTGGATCTGCAGTGGTTGACCCGGTTGCAGGGGATCATGAACCTGCTGCGCCACACCATTACAGGTATCGCGGTGTTGCTGCTCTCCGCCGTGTTGCTGATCGTGGGCAACACCCTGCGCCTGAATATCCTGAACCAGCGTTCCGAGATTGAAGTGCTCAAGCTGGTGGGCGCGACCGATGCCTTCATCCACCGTCCCTTCCTCTATACGGGCATCTGGTTCGGGGTCATCGGCGGCATGCTGGCCTGGTGGCTGACCGAGGTGATGGTAATCTGGAGCGAGGGGGTGGTGAAGGAGCTGGCGGGGCTTTACAACAGCAACTTCCGTCTGGTGGGGATGGGGGCGTTCGACGGCTTCAATCTCATACTGCTGGGCGCCCTGCTGGGGTTGATCGCCTCCTGGTTCTCGGTGCACAGGCACATTCGCGACATAGAACCGTCCTGATTAATTTGTCAGCATTTTAAAGCGCTGGATTTTGCGAACTGGATCAAGTAAAAGAGTGGCCCGTTTCTGGCACGGGCCACTTTCTCAGAGTAATCTGAATGGTGTCTGCGCCGAGGATCATATGTGGATCCTCTGAACCTTTTGATTTATCAATGGTCTACTGACTGCAGCAGAATGAATACGGGTATGGCCCCTATGCCTTGCTCGTCTGACTTGGCAAGCATGTGAAGGTTGCGAGCTCCGCAACAATGGACTTAGCATGCTACTTTTCAGGGGTCCTTTACTGTGACCCCTTTTTTTTGACTGTTCATTTATGATTCATGCCGTCAGCCTAAGATAGGCCGGGTTCATGCTGGGGTGATGTATGATGCAGCACGCAGAATGATACCTGGTCGGTAGACACGTCTTCTCAGGGTGTTAGACTGATTCGATTGAAAAGTAAGAGGTAGAACATGGGAACTTCATTGCAACGCACTATGGCTCTGATTCCGCAAGGTAGTCTGGAAGGCTATATCCAGGCCGTCAACTCGATCCCTGTGCTGAGCGCAGAGGAAGAGCGCGAACTGGCGATGCGTCTGCAGCAGGATGGTGATCTCGAAGCTGCACGCCAGCTCGTTATGTCGCACCTGCGTTTTGTCGTTCACGTGGCCAAGAGCTACTCCGGCTATGGCCTGCCTCAGGCCGATCTGGTGCAGGAAGGCAACATCGGCCTGATGAAAGCCGTCAAACGCTTTGACCCGAGCGTGGGCGTGCGTCTGGTCTCCTTCGCCGTACACTGGATCAAGGCCGAAATCCACGAATATGTGTTGCGCAACTGGCGCATGGTCAAGGTGGCGACCACCAAGGCCCAGCGCAAGCTGTTCTTCAACCTGCGCAAGTCCAAGAAGCGTCTGGGCTGGCTGAACCACGAAGAAGTGCAGGCCGTGGCTGCCGACCTCGGGGTATCCGCTGCCGACGTCACCGAGATGGAAGCGCGCATGAGCAATTACGATCAGGCTTTCGATCTGGTCGGTGACGATGAAGACGAGGGTGGCTTCGCGCCGGTGCACTATCTGGAAGACAAATCTTCCGATCTCGCCGCGAACATCGAGAACGACAACTGGGACAGCCATGCCACCCGTCGTCTGAGTGCGGCCATGGCGACCCTGGACGAGCGCAGCCAGCACATCATTCGTGCCCGCTGGCTCGATGACGAGAGCAAGACCACCCTGCAGGAGCTGGCCGATACTTACGGCGTCTCGGCCGAGCGGGTGCGCCAGCTTGAGAAAAACGCGCTCAAGAAGCTGAAAGATGCCATGGATGCCTGACGGCCTCCTCCGGTAAGAAGCAGGGCCTGATGGCCCTGTTTTTGTTTTGCGGGGATCTGGTCGGCCTTGCCTTGGTTACCCTTGTGTATGGTATGTTGCCGCCACTGCCACAGTAGGGAGAGCAGAAGTGAAACTGTTGAACGACTTGTTTACCAACAACCGCGAGTGGGCGGAACGGATCAAGGCCGAGGATCCCAATTTCTTCGCTACCCTGTCCGCCCAGCAGGCACCCGAGTACCTCTGGATCGGCTGTTCCGACAGCCGGGTTCCCGCCAACCAGCTGATGGGGCTCTTGCCGGGGGACGTCTTTGTCCACCGCAACGTCGCCAACCTGGTGGTGCACACCGATTTCAACTGCCTCTCGGTGCTGCAATACGCGGTGGAGGTGCTCAAGGTGAAGCACATCATCGTCTGCGGCCACTATGGCTGCGGTGGCGTCAAGGCTGCGATGCAGAACCAGGAGCTGGGTCTCATCGACAACTGGCTGCGCAACATCAAGGACGTCTACTTCAAATACGGCGAACAGCTCGAAGCCATCGAGGATGAGCACGAGCGCTTCGACTACCTGTGCGAGCTGAACGTGGCCGAGCAGGTCGCCAACGTCTGTCACACCACCATCATCCAGAATGCCTGGCGCAAGGGGCAGGAGCTGGCGGTGCACGGCTGGATCTACGGCATCAAGGATGGCCTGCTGCACGATCTCGATCTCTGCATCAGCGGCCCTGACCAGATCCCTGACGTCTATCGCGCCTGGCCGGACATGCGTCCGCCCCATCGTCGCCGCTGAGGACCATCCGGTGGCTCCTGCGCTCTACCTTCAGATAAAGCAGCACATCCTGGACGGGATCCGCGAACGCCACTATCAGGCGGGCGACCGGATCCCGACCGAGGCCGCCCTGTGCGAGCAGTTTGCCGTGAGCCGCATGACGGTGAACAAGGCGCTGCGTGAGCTGGTGGCCGAAGGCTGGCTGGTGCGCACCGCCGGATCCGGCAGTTTCGTGGCCGACAGGCGTACCGAGTCGCCGCTCCTGGCGATTCGCAATATTGCAGACGAGATCGCCGAGCGGGGCAGCGAGTACAGCGCGCGGGTGATCCGGCTGCAACGTCAGGCCGCCGACGAGAAAGTGGCGGTGCGTCTGGGCCTGCGGGTCGGGGCGCCCACCTTTCACAGCCTCATCGTCCATCAGGCCGATGGGGAGCCGCTGCAACTGGAGGAGCGCTTCGTCGATGCCGAGCGACTGCCCGGCTATGGCGAGCAGGATTTCACCCAGCAGACGCCAAACAGCTATCTGATGGAGATCTGCCCCCTCTCCGAGATGGAGCACGTGGTAGAAGCCGTGTTGCCGAGTGCTGGTGAAGCCGGACTGCTGCAAGTGAGGGTCGACACCCCCTGCCTGCTGCTGCACCGGCGCACCTGGTCAGACGGCTGTCTGGTCTCCTATGCCAGATTGTTGTCGCCGGGTTCCCGCTACAAGCTGAGCTCCAAGACGCGTCTCGCATAATTGTATATACAAATTAAACATTTAAAAGCCCACCTCTCGGTGGGCTTTTTTGTGTTTACACTCTAATAAAGCCGCTGTTATCAAGATGTGAACTTGATCCTTCCTTTCTTTTCAGAGATCGGCTATAAATTATTGTATATACATTTAGAGGTCGGTATGAACAAGGAACTGTTGAACTGCGAGCGGGTCTGGCTCAACGTGACACCCGCCACCCTGCGCCCCGATCTGGCGGACTACGGCCTGCTGGAGCCCCATGCCCTTGGCGTGCGGGATGGCAAGATCCACGCTCTGGTCCCCATGCAGGATCTCAAGGGCCCCTATGCCGCCTCCTGGCAGGACATGAAGGGGAAGCTGGTCACCCCCGGTCTCATCGATTGCCACACCCACCTCATCTTCGCCGGCAGTCGCGCCGAAGAGTTCGAGCTGCGCCAGAAGGGAGTCCCCTATGCGGAGATCGCCCGCAAGGGGGGTGGCATCATCAGCACGGTGCGCGCCACCCGGGCAGCCAGCGAGGAGCGGCTCTATGAGCTGGCGTTGCCGCGGATCAAGTCCCTGATCCGGGAAGGGGTCACCACAGTCGAAATCAAGTCCGGCTACGGCCTCACCCTGGAAGACGAGCTCAAGATGTTGCGGGTGGCCCGTCGTCTGGGAGAGACGCAGCCCATCCGGGTCAAGACCACGCTGCTGGCGGCCCATGCGGTGCCGCCGGAGTATCGCGACGATCCCGACTCCTGGGTCGAGACCATCTGCCAGGAGATCATCCCGGCGGCGGCCGAGGCAGGTCTCGCGGATGCGGTGGATGTCTTCTGCGAGCACATCGGCTTCTCCCTTGCCCAGACCGAGCAGGTCTATCTGGCGGCGGATCAGTACAACCTCGCGGTGAAAGGGCACATGGATCAGCTCTCCAACCTGGGGGGCAGCACGCTCGCCGCCCACTTCGGCGCCCTCTCGGTGGATCATCTGGAATATCTGGATCAGGACGGGATCCAGGCGCTGGCCCACCGTGGCGTGGTCGCCACCCTGCTGCCCACCGCTTTCTATTTCCTCAAGGAGACCAAGCTGCCCCCGATCGCTGCCTTGCGCAAGGCGGGGGTACCCATGGCTGTCTCTTCCGACATCAACCCGGGCACGGCCCCCATCGTCTCCTTGCGCATGGCCATGAACATGGCCTGCACCCTGTTTGGCCTGACCCCGGTGGAGGCCATGGCCGGGGTGACCCGCCACGCCGCCAGGGCGCTCGGCGAGCAGGAACGGCTGGGGCAGCTCAAGGTCGGCATGCTGGCGGATTTCCTTGTCTGGAACTGCGGCCATCCGGCCGAGCTCAGCTACCTCATCGGCGTCGATCAGCTGGTGAGCCGTGTGGTCAACGGGGAGGAAACCCTTCATGGATAAGTTCAACGGGATCGACATGTCGGTCTGGCAGGGGCGTCAGGATCCCGAAGACGGCGAGCTGGCCCTGCGCTGGCACGATAGGGTGCAACCCTGGCAGGGGAATCGCGAACCCGGCGTGGTGCTGCTCGGCTTTGCCTGTGACGAAGGGGTGCGCCGCAACAAGGGGCGGGTCGGCGCGGCCGGTGCACCGCTGGCGGTGCGCAAGCTGCTGGCCAACACGGCCTGGCATCTGGGCGCCCCCGTCTATGACGGCGGGGATATGGCCTGTGAGGACGGCGATCTCGATGCCGCCCACGGGCGCGTGGCCGAGCGGGTCGCGAGTGCGCTGGATCAGGGGCACTTCCCCCTGGTGCTGGGAGGCGGCCACGAGGTGGCGTTCGGCAGCTGGAGCGGCCTGAACCGTCATCTTGGCGGCGAAGGGCGGGTCGGGATCATCAATTTCGACGCCCACTTCGATCTGCGCATGAAACAGGAGCAGGCGAGCTCGGGCACCCCCTTCTTCCAGATTGCCGAGCAGTGCGCTGCCCAGGGCACCCCCTTTCACTATGCCTGTCTCGGGGTGGCCGAAACCGCCAATACCGCGGCGCTCTTTGCCCGCGCCCAGGCGCTGGGAGTCTGGCACGTGCTGGACGAGGCGATGACGCCGACCGAGCTGCCAGCCTTGCTAGGCGGGCTGGATGCCTTTATCGCCTGTTGCGACCACCTCTATCTCACCATCGATCTCGACGTGCTGCCGGCGGCAGTGATGCCGGGAGTGAGCGCTCCCGCCGCTCGCGGCGTGGAGCTGGCGGTCATCGAACCGCTCATCGCCCATATCCGGGCCAGCGGCAAGCTCAGGCTCGCCGATCTGGCTGAGTACAACCCGAACCTGGATCAGGACAACCGCAGTGCCCGCGTGGCCGCGCGCCTGGTTCACCAGTTGACCAAGTAGTGGCGCACCGCGCCGCCTGACTGCATCGCTAAACAAGGAGTGTCTATGTCTGTACAACACCAGGATCCCCGCCACGATCCGAGCCGCGTGATCCGTGCTCCCCACGGCACCCAGCTGACCGCCAAGAGCTGGCTCACCGAAGCGCCACTGCGGATGCTGATGAACAACCTGGATCCGGATGTTGCCGAGCATCCCCAGTCCCTGGTGGTGTACGGCGGCATCGGCCGCGCCGCCCGCAACTGGGCCTGCTATGACAAGATCGTCGAGGTGCTGACCCGGCTCGAGGACGATCAGACCCTGCTGGTGCAATCCGGCAAGCCGGTCGGGGTGTTCCAGACCCACAAGGATGCACCGCGGGTGCTCATCGCCAACTCCAACCTGGTGCCCCACTGGGCCAACTGGGAGCACTTCAACGAGCTCGACAAGAAGGGTTTGATGATGTACGGCCAGATGACCGCCGGCTCCTGGATCTACATCGGCACCCAGGGGATAGTGCAGGGCACCTACGAGACCTTCTTCGCGGTGGCCAACCAGCACTTCAACGGCGAGCCCAAAGGGCGATGGATCCTGACCGGGGGCCTGGGTGGCATGGGCGGTGCCCAGCCTCTGGCCGCCACCATGGCCGGTTTCTCCATGATCGCCGTGGAGTGCGACGAGACCCGTATCGATTTCCGTCTGCGTACCCGCTACGTCGACAAGAAGGCCCACAGCCTGGATGAGGCGCTGGCCATGGTCGAGGAGGCCAAACGCAGCGGTACCGCCGTCTCCGTCGGCCTGCTCGGCAACGCCGCCGACGTCTTCGCCGAGCTGGTGGCTCGCGGCATCACGCCGGACGTGGTGACCGACCAGACCTCCGCCCATGACCCGGTACACGGCTACCTGCCCCAGGGCTGGAGCGTGGCCCAATGGCGCGATCTGCAAAAGAGCGCACCGGACGAGGTCAACGTGGCGGCTCGCCGCTCCATGGCCCGTCAGGTCGAAGCCATGCTGACCCTGCAATCCCGCGGCGCCGCCACGCTCGATTACGGCAACAACATCCGCCAGATGGCGCTGGAAGAGGGGGTCAAGAATGCCTTCGACTTCCCGGGCTTCGTGCCGGCCTATATCCGCCCGCTGTTCTGCGAGGGCATTGGCCCGTTCCGCTGGGTGGCCCTCTCCGGTGATCCGGAAGACATCTACAAGACCGACCAGAAGGTGAAGGAGCTGATCCCGGACGATCCCCACCTGCACAACTGGCTCGACATGGCCCGCGAGCGCATCGCCTTCCAGGGCCTGCCGGCGCGGATCTGCTGGGTTGGCGTCAAGGATCGGGTGCGCCTGGGCCTGGCCTTCAATGAGATGGTGAAGAATGGCGAGTTGAAGGCTCCGGTCGTCATCGGCCGTGACCACCTTGACTCCGGCTCGGTGGCGAGCCCGAACCGCGAGACTGAATCCATGATGGATGGTTCCGACGCCGTTTCCGACTGGCCGCTGCTCAACGCCCTGCTCAACACCGCCGGCGGCGCGACCTGGGTTTCCCTGCACCACGGTGGCGGTGTGGGCATGGGCTTCTCCCAGCACTCCGGCGTGGTGATCGTCTGTGACGGCACCGACGATGCCGCCAAGCGGGTCGGCCGCGTGCTGCGCAACGACCCGGCCACCGGGGTGATGCGTCACGCCGACGCCGGCTACGAGATTGCCATCAACTGTGCCGTTGAGGCGAAACTGGATCTGCCGATGATCGACGCCACCGGCAAAGGGGTGAAATAAGATGTTCGAACTCAATCTGCAACCGGGCAAACTCTGCCTCGCCACCCTGCGCCGTGTCAGCCGTGAGCCGGTACACGTCAGCCTGGATCCGGCTGCCCTGGCGGGGATCCACGCCTCCGCCGCCGTGGTCACCAAGGTGATCGAGCAAAACCGGGTGGTCTACGGCATCAACACCGGCTTTGGCCTGCTGGCCAACACCCGCATTCCGGTGGAGCAGCTGGACGAGCTGCAGCGTTCCATCGTGCTCTCCCATGCGGCAGGGATTGGCGAGTACATGGAGGACGCCACCGTGCGGTTGATGATGGTGCTCAAGGTAAACTCGCTCGCCCGTGGCTTCTCCGGCATCCGGCTGACGGTGCTCGAGGCCCTGATGACCCTCATCAACGCCGAGGTCTACCCCGTGGTGCCGAAGAAGGGCTCCGTCGGCGCCTCCGGCGATCTGGCGCCCCTGGCCCACATGAGCTGCCTGCTGATCGGTGAAGGCAAGGCCCGTCACAAGGGCGAGTTGATCGACGCAGCCACGGCCCTCAAGATTGCCGGGCTAGAGCCCATTGCCCTGGCGCCGAAAGAGGGGCTGGCCCTGCTCAACGGCACCCAGGCGAGCACCGCCTTCGCGCTGGAAGGGCTGTTCCATGCCGAGGATCTCTACGCCGGTGCCATCACCATCGGTGCCATGAGCGTTGAGGCGGCGCTGGGCAGCCGCCGTCCGTTCGATGCCCGCATTCACGAGGTGCGCGGCCAGCGCGGCCAGATCGATGCGGCCGCCTGCTACCGCCACCTGCTGGTGGACGGCAGCGAGATCGGCATGTCCCACCACAACTGCGAGAAGGTGCAGGATCCTTACTCCCTGCGCTGTCAGCCCCAGGTGATGGGTGCCTGCCTGACCCAGATCCGTCAGGCGGCCGAGGTGCTGGTGTGCGAGGCCAACGCCGTCTCCGACAATCCGCTGGTGTTTGCCGAGGATGAGGAGATCATCTCCGGCGGCAACTTCCACGCAGAACCCGTGGCCTTTGCCGCCGACAACCTGGCCCTGGCCATCGCCGAGATCGGGTCGCTGTCCGAGCGGCGCATGGCGCTGCTCATCGACTCGCGCATGTCCGGCCTGCCGGCCTTCCTGGTGAACAACGGCGGGGTGAACTCCGGCTTCATGATCGCCCAGGTCACTTCGGCGGCCCTGGCCTCCGAGAACAAGACCCTGGCCCACCCGGCCTCGGTGGACAGCCTGCCCACCTCGGCCAACCAGGAAGACCACGTTTCCATGGCCACCTTCGCCGGTCGCCGGCTGGCGGACATGGCCGAGAACACCCGTGGCATCCTGGCGGTGGAACTGCTGGCAGCGGCCCAGGGGCTCGACTTCCGCGCTCCCCTGCGCTCCACCGAGCTCATCGAGCTGGCCAAGGGCCGTCTGCGGGAAGAGGTCAGCTTCTATGACAAGGACAGGTACTTTGCACCGGACATCGAGGCGGCCGCCGCCCTGCTGGGCCGTGCCAGCTACAACGACCTGATCCCGGCCGGGACCCTGCCCAGCCTCTGAATTGGAGCCTGAGCAACCATAAAAAAGACCGCCCATGGGGCGCAATGCTGTTCAGATAAGCACATTTTTGACTAATTATTCATAAATGCGACTTGAGTTGGGGGAGCAAGGCTGTTTCCAGTCGATGTTCCTTCAGCCTTTATCCAGCGTGGCTTGCAATAGAAAGAGGGAGGCATCATGCCTCCCTCATTTTTTAGCCCTGATACTACGTGGACTGGAACTCAAATTCTCTTAAGTGAACAGCATTGCGCCCATGGGGCGGTCTTTTCATTTTCGTCTCCCGCGCTCCGCGTCGGGGCCATCGGAAGCGCGCTGCGCAGAGTGGCAGCAGGCAGGTGGTGGCTGCCTTATCCGTGTTCAAACATCCGGAACAGATAAACCACGAACAGCACTGGGGTGAGTGCTGGCAGCCTTATCCGTGTTCAAACATCAGGAACAGGTAAACGACAAACAGCACAAGATGGGTGGCGCCGTGCAGGGCGTGGGTGCGGCCGCTGCTGAAGGTCACTTTACAGACCATGAGGGTGGTGATGAGCAGCACCATGTCGGCAGGGGAGAGGCCCAGGCGCACTTCCTGCCCCATCAGGGAGCCGATGAAAAGTACGGAGGGTACCGTGAGGGCGATGGTGGCCAGCACGGAGCCGAAGTAGAGATTCATGGCCCGCTGCAACTGGTTGTTGAAGGCCGCCTTGATGGCGCCGACCGCTTCGGGGGCCAGTACGATACAGGCGACGATGAAGCCACCCAGTGCCATCGGGGCTTCCATCACGTGCACCCCGTAGTTGATGGGGATGGCCAGGGTCTTGGCCAGCAGGATCACCACCACCAGGTAGGCGAGCAGCAAGAGGGTGTGATAGACGTTGCTCTGCAGCGGGCCGTGGTGATCCTCGAGATCCTCGTGATCGCTGTCGACGAAGAAGTGGCTGTGGCTGCGGGTCTGGATCAGCAGGAAGACACCATAGAGCAGGATGGAGATGATGATCAGCATCCATGACATGGCCTTGGAGAGGCTGCCCAGAGTGCCGCCCTGGGTGAAGTTCGGCAGGACCAGACAGAGCAGAGCCAGGGGAATGATGGCCACCAGATAGGATTTGACCCCGTCCAGATTGAAGTTCTGGGTGTGATAGCGCCAGCCGCCAAACAGCAGGGTGAAGCCCACCAGACCGTTGGTGACCAGCATCACCACCGCGAACATGGTGTCACGGGCCATGGTGGGATTGGGATCGCCGGTCAGCATGACGGAGGAGATCATCACCACTTCCAGGGAGATGACCGAGAGGGTCAGGATCAGGGTACCGAAGGGTTCCCCGAGCTTGATGGCGAGGGCGTCAGAGTGACGCACGACGGAGAAGATGGCCCAGGTCACGATGGCAAGCAGGGCCAGCGACACCGGCAGGTAGACCGCAAGGGGGGTTGTCTCTGCCAGCAGGTCGCTCCCCAGGGTTTTGAAGAAGAGCAGGGTCAGCAGACCGGCAGGCAGAGCAATCTCTTGTCGGATAAAAGACTTCATAGGCAGTGGTTCTCATCTCGGGGCGGCCTCGGCCGACGGGGTATGGAGCGACTTGGTGCACCCAGGGTGCACAGACCCATGATAAGGGGAGATGCTCCTCATGCGGAGCATCATTTTGTTGCAGAGGGTGAGAGGCGGGGCAGATACCGCCTCAGTGCGGGTCGGAGGGGCTGGTTGTCTCGCCCTCTTGCCATGCCATCAGCCAGATCTTCAGTTTGCTCAGGGGCATGGGCTTGGCATAGACGTAGCCCTGGATCAGGTGGACTCCGTGGCGATGCAGATAATCCACCTGCTCCTGGGTTTCGACCCCTTCGGCGATCATCTCCATGCCCGATTTGAGGCCGAAAGCGATGGTGGCATCCAGCACGCTGCGCTTGAGGTCGTCCGTGCCTATGGTATCCACGAACATCTTGTCGATCTTGATCTGGCGAATGCCGAGCCGTTGCAGGTAGGCAAAGCCGCCATAGCCGGTGCCGAAGTCATCCAGCTTGAAGTGATAGCCCCTCTCCTGCAGAGCTGCGATCTCCGCCATGGCCCCCTGGATGTGCTTGATGGGATCCCGCTCGGTGAGTTCGAAGGTGAGGCGGGCCGGCGAGGGCCAGCCATGGCGCTGCAACTGGGTGCGCAGACGAGGTTGCTCGATATGGCCCGCCACCAGATTGACGCTGACCCACTGGTGCGGGGCCAGGACGGGGAGATCCGCCAGGATGCGCTCCAGCAGTTGATCCGTCATCGGCAGGATCAGCCCCTGCTCCTCCGCATAGGCGATGAAGGTGCCTGGCGACACCAAATCCCGTCCTCGCTGCCAGCGCAGCAATGCCTCGAATCCCACCACCCTTCGGTTTCTGCTGTCCACTATGGGCTGATAGAAGGGGATGAACTCCCGCCGAGCCAGCCCTCTTTGCAGCAATCCTTTGAGGGATCGCCGGTAGTTTCTAAGGCCCCAGTAGAGGGCCGCCAGCAGCGCCCCCAGCACACCGGCCGACCAGAGGCCATCGCGGTGTATCTGTGAGCGGGCGTAGCGTTTCAGTGCCTCGCCAGCCCAGAGGGTCTGCTCCACCTGATGCTGGGGGTCGAAACTGAGCAGCTGCATCGGGTGTGGCTCTTCTCGAATGTGCTTGTTGCCACGGGGGAAAAAGAGCCCGGACTGTGTCGGGTGCTTGTGGTTGAACTCCAGGTAGAAACAGTCGTTGCAGGGGGTGCGCAGCAGCTCATGGCTCCAGCTGCTGTCGAGCACCCAATAGGCCAGATTGCCGTTGCGTCTCGCATAGACCAGGGTTTCGCGTTCGGTATCGAACATGGGGGCCGTGCTGGATATATGAAAGTCGGGGGAGACCGGTATGCCGGCGTCGGCAAGCTGGGGCAGGGCGGGGCCCAGGGTGGAGCAGCCGCTCCCGTTGGCAAGCTGCAGGCCGGCCAGGCGAATATGGCGGTTGTAATACTGGGGTGAGCGCAGCAGCGCCATGTCTTTGGGGCCGCAATCGAAGGCAAAGTGGGCGAGTTGAGCGGGGACATCGTGATCCAGGAGCTGGTTGCGCTCCTGCTGGTAGTCGAGCAGAGCCCTTTCCTTTGTCTGCAACAGGTGGTGAGCCAGCTTGTCGCTCAACAGGGGGGTGAGCAACAGCATCAGCAGCGGGGGCAAACAGAAGAGGCCCAGAGGAATCCATAACGGAGATCGTGCAGACATGGTGGGCCCCCTTCTTCCCTGAAATGAAACAACCCGATTGAGGCTCAAGCATCATAGCATTAGCTGCATCGATTTGAGCCAAGTTGGTCACACTTGGAACAAAAACGATAATTAATTGATAAATAAAGGATATGGCTACACACCTGAACAAGATTCAATCGCTGACCTGTCATAAATGACAATTGTCCAGCTTATCTGAAGTGGCTAAAGTAACGGTGCGGTTTGACTCACCGTGTGTTCAATACTCCTGTATCTATTTTTGTCAGTAGCACAGAGTGTTAGTTTTGATATGAGTGTTTCTTTTGGTCCCCGTTGTGGGACCATTTTTCTGTCCGCTCCTCAGCCTGTGTCCCCTCGTTCTCTCCCTTGATGCCTCTTTTGCGGCCCGCACAACGGCGCCGCATGACGCATCCGCCCGCTTATTTGCAGAAGCGGGATCTTCATCCATAGGCGGCGTTTGGTCTGGGCTGATACCATGATGCCCTATGGATGCTGTCGGCTACGGAAAGGCACATGAAACTGACCACTCAACTCGTCTCTTTTATTACGCTGTGCGTGATCTCGGCCATGGCCATGGTGATGCTCGGCGGGGTCTTCAGTTTTCGCCAGATGGGAATGGAGCTGCAGCAGAACCGTGTCGACTCCCTGGTGGAGATCATCGACAAGCAACTGGGGGTGACCGATGACCAGCAAGCCCTTGCCCGCTGGCTGCCCTCCCTGTTGCGGGCCTCCCATGTGGTGGAGCTGGAGATCCGTCAGGACAAGCAGCGGGTCTACTGGTTTCGCGATGTGCAGCAGCAGACGGACGAGAGCCTGCTGATCGCCTACAGCGAGGCGATCCCCAATCAGGCCGGGATGCGGGCCGACTTCAAGCTGGACAGGCCGTTCAAGGAGTTCGAGTACTCCATGAAGGCGATGTTCGGCATCTCTCTGGGTATCTTCATCGTGGTGTTCGGGCTCTGGTACTCCATCCGCTGGCTGCGTCTGCAGTTGCGCGGTGCCGAGCTGCTGGCGGAGCGTGCCCAGCTGATCCTGGATGGCAAGCTGACCAAGCTGGCCCATGACCCTGCCGAAGAGTGGCCTGTTTCGGCCAGTCAGGCCCTCACCCATCTGCTGACCGAGCTGGCCGACGCCCGCAAGGAGCGCAGCCGCTTTGACAACTTCATCCGCAGCAACGCCTTCGTTGACAAGACAACGGGCATCGGCAACCGCCTCTTCTTCGACAACCGGCTGGAGAGCGCCATCATGGAAGCAAGCGTGATCAGCGGCGGTGTGCTGCTGATCGAGCTGGCCGGTCTGGAGGAGCTGGATCCCGAGCTGAGCGGGCGCCCGAGCCAGGAACTCCTGATGGAGGCGAGCGCCACCATCGCCGCCTTCGTGCGAAAGCACAGCGGAGCCCTGCAGGCGCGCTATGCCGGTCAGGTCTTTGCCGTGCTGCTGCCGAACATGTCAGAGAGCGAGATGGTGGACGGCGCCAGCCAGTTGCTCAAGAGTCTGCAGCGGCTGCACTGGCCCGAAGCGGTCAATGCCGACACCGCCGTCTATCTCGGTGCGGTCTGCTACCAGGCACAGGATTCCCTGCTCAAGGTGCAGGAAGAGGCAGAGCTGGCGCTCAAGAGCGCACGCCTGCAAGGACACAGCGGCTGGTTCCTGTTCGAGAAATCCCTCAACGAGGAGGCGAGCAGCAAGGGAACGGTGCGCTGGCGCACCCTGATCAGCCGTCGCATCGAGGAGCAGGGCATCGACTTCTACGTCCAGCCTGTGCAGCAGGAGCGGGATCAGGTGGTGTTGCAGCAGGAGCTGCTCATCCGCCTTCACGACGAGCAGGGCCGGGAGCTGCAGGCGGGGGTCTTCATGCCCATGGCGGAGAAGGCCGGTCTGCTGCTGCCGCTGGACAGACTGGTGGTGGCCCGAGCCTTGCGACTGCTGCGCCAGCGACCGGCATCGAGCTGCCCTATCAGCCTCTCTCTGTGCGCCCAGAACCTGCTCACCCGCGAGTTCCAGCGCGAGCTCTTCTTCGAGCTGTTCCAGTTGCCGCGCAGTACCAACGAGGGGTTGATCCTGCAGTTGTCGGAGTCCCAGGTGACCCGCCACTACGAGGCCCTCAAGCGACCACTTAGGGCGATGCGCATGCTGGGGTGCAGGCTGGCCATCGATCATGCGGGCCAGGACGTGGTGAGCACCCAGTACATCAAGGAGTTCGAGATCCACTTCCTCAAGCTGCACCCCAGCCTGGTGCGGGAGATCCACCTGCGCCAGGTCAACCAGATGGCGGTACGCAGTCTGGTGGGGGGCTGTGCCAATACCCAGGCCCGGGTCATCGCGGTGGGGGTGGAGAGTGGCGACGAGTGGAAGATGCTGCGACACCTGGGCGTGCATGCCGGTCAAGGTCCCTGGTTTGCCGACCCCGAGCCCCTCAACCTGCCTGACTAGCGCCCCGGCCGGGGTGACAGGCGGCCCTGCTCCTGCAGGCCCGCCAGCCCCTGCAAGCCACCGGTGTGGATGAAGATGATCTTGCTGCCGCGCGCAATGCGGCCTGCCGCCAGTTCGCGAAACAGCCCCCACATCGCCTTGCCACTGTAGATGGGTTCCAGCGGCAAGCCGGTTTCGGCACTGAATGCCTGCACCCATTGCCAGAGTGCCGGACTGAACCTGGCATAGCCGCCGTCGTGGTGATCCAGCGCGATGCGCCAGCCCGGGATGGTGGCCGCCGCCGGATGCAACCGGCATACCTCGCCGGTGATGAAGTCGGCCCCCTTGAGCACCGCGATGGCCAGGATCTGCTCCTGCGCCCGCTTGCCCGCGATGAGCCCCGCCAGGGTGCCGCCGCTGGCGCAGGGTAGCACCCAGAGATCCGGCGAGAAGGGCACCTCGTCGACCAGCTCGGCCACCCCGGGGATGGCCAGCGGGCTGCTGCCTCCTTCCGGTACCAGCAGGGTGTCGTCATCCTCGAACCGGGCAAGCCATTCGGGATCCTGGCGCCGGCGATAGTCCTGGCGGTCGACAAAAACGAGATCCATGCCCCAGCCTTTGGCCGCTTTCAGGGTGGGATTGCTGACGGTATCCCCTTCACCGCGTATGATGCCCGTGGTGCGCAGTCCCAGTCTGAGTCCTGCTGCGGCCAGGGCGTGGATGTGATTGGAGTAGGCGCCGCCAAAGGAGAGGATGTGGCCCTTGCCCAGCATCTGTGCCTGTTGCAGATGGTATTTGAGCTTTCGCCACTTGTTGCCGGAGAGGGTCGGGTGGATCAGATCGTCCCGCTTGCACCAGAGCGTGACGTCATGGGCTGCCAGCAGAGGATGCCGGATCCGGTGCAGGGGGGAGGGGAGCTGAAGGGGGGCCATGGGATCGTTTCCCGTGGGTGCCAGCGTGGTCGTCGATGCGTCGTTTGTCATAAAGTTGGAGGCTAATACCAATCAGATTAAAGATGTGATCTAATTGCTCTATTCTGGTTTCACTGTACTCAGTATGTCCGATCCAATCGATTTCTTGGCCCTCGCCAAGGCAGAAACCAACGCCAGGAAACGCATGCGATTCCTGGCGTTAGCACACT
>NZ_JALIHH010000113.1:0-3094 GCF_022869435.1 Aeromonas sp. LsrichE-8G | reverse complement strand
TTACGATTGATCTCAGAGCGAGTTTCTTCGACAAGGGTAAGGTGTTCAATCAACGTCATAGCGCGTGCCTCCTGCATGGAGACGCGATTAGATCACAGACGATCTGCCTGTTCAAATTTCATTAACAAAGTGCGATCCCGCCCTGCTTGCCACGGGGCCGGCAGGCCGTGGGAGGCACGGCCTGACGTGGTCAGGGCTCAGGGACTCTGGGGGGCGATCCCGATGGCGATGGCGGTGGTCTGCACGGCCTTTATCTGGTCCCCCTTGGCGATGAGGGCGAACTGGGCCGGATCCTGCACCTTGAGGGCCAGGGTATGGTCGACCCCCTTGACCCGGATGGTCTGATGCGCCTTGTCCACATCGATGACGTCGGCATAGATGGTTACCTGCATGCCGGCGCCGGCAGCGGGTTTCTCCCCGGCGGCCGCCTTGCCCCCTTCCACTTCCACCACCCGTTTTCTCACCCCGGCGGTGCCCTTGAGCAGGGTCAGGTCCAGCAGTTGCAGATATCTCAAGGCCACGACATCTCCCACCTTGAGCTGGGGAAGGTTGGTCACCCCCTCCCCGGCGATCAGATCCAGGGTCTGCCCTTCGGCATTTTTCAGGCTGACCTTGCGGGTGGCCAGGTCGATGGCGGTGACGGTTGCCCTGGCGGTCAGTTCTTCGGCCAGGCTGGCTTGTCCGGGGGCCACGGCCACATGGGTGGTGACCTCGGCGGCATAGAGCAGGGGAGGGGCACAGAGGGTGAGGGCACCCGCAATCCAGGCGTGCTTCAGTTTCATGATAGAGACCCTGTGAGTGGGAAAGGGACCCCGGGAGGGGCTTGAGGGGGCGACGAACTCGTCTTCCCGCTATCACCATAGCAAAGCCGGGCAGGAGCGCCCGGCATCGGCAGGCTGGCATCGTATTTTTGACGACAGGCTCCCGTTTTTGACCTGATGGCACGGCAGGCGCACAATTCCCCGGCATGCAATCAACCGAGGGCTCTGCCGTGTACAACTTCCAATATGCCAATCCCACCCGCATCTGTTTTGGTGAAGGCCAGATCGCCAGGCTGCCCGAGCTGATCCCGGCCGGCAGCCGTCTGCTGGTGCTCTACGGGGGTGGCAGCATCAAGCAGAACGGGGTCTATGAGCAGTTGACCCAGGCGCTGGCGGGCCGGGAGTGGCTGGAGTTTCCCGGCATCGGCGCCAACCCCCAGTACGATCAGCTGATGGAGGCGGTGGCCCTGGTCAAGCGCGAGCGCATCGACTTCCTGCTGGCGGTGGGTGGCGGCTCCGTGGTGGATGGCACCAAGTTCGTGGCCGCCGCGGCCTGCTTCGAGGGGGACGATCCCTGGGAGATCCTGCGGGACAAGGCCCCCATCAAGGCAGCGCTGCCGCTGGGCTGCGTGTTGACCCTGCCGGCCACCGGCTCGGAGAGCAACCCCGCCGCCGTGGTGAGCCGGGGGGAGGCCAAGCTCTCCTTCTACAATCCGCTGGTGCAACCGGTGTTTGCGGTGCTGGATCCCGCCACCACCTACAGCCTTCCACCGCGCCAGGTGGGCAATGGCGTGGTGGATGCCTTCGTCCACATCCTCGAGCAGTACCTCACCTTCCCGGTGGGGGGCGAGGTGCAGGACCGGCTGGCGGAAGGGCTGCTGCAGGTGCTGGTGGACAACGGTCCGCGGGCGCTGGTGGAGCCCACCAACTACCAGGTGCGTGCCAACCTGATGTGGGCGGCCAGCCTGGCCCTCAACGGCCTCATCGGTCGCGGTGTGCCCCAGGACTGGTCCACCCACGCCATCGGTCACCAGCTCACCGCCCTGCACGGGCTGGATCATGCCCAGAGTCTGGCGGTGGTGCTGCCCTCCCTGCTGCGGGAGCAATCGGCCCAGAAGCAGGAGAAGCTGGCCCAGTTCGCCGAGCGAGTATGGCACTCCAGCCGCGAGGACAAGGCACTGCGCATCGAGGAGGCGATCATCCGTACCGAGCAGTTCTTCCAGCAGATGGGGGTGGGTACCCGCCTCGCCGACTATGGTCTGGATGCGCGCTGCATCCCGGGGATCTGTTCCAACCTCAAGCTGTTCGGCCTGACCGCCCTCGGGGAGCAGCAGGACATTGATCCCGACAAGGTAGCGCGGATCCTCTCTCGCGCCCTCTAGGCCTGAGTCCCTTGGCCAAGGGGCGATCTGGACAATAAGTGCGGCCAGGATCCTGTCCCACGCGCTTTGATATCTGGCTGACGGCCGGAAAAGAGAACGCCCCGATCATCGGGGCGTTTTGCAGGGTGTCACCGGGGCACCGCCGTTTATTCGGCGCTGCGGTCCAGCTCGCGCTCCAGCGCTGCCGCCTTCTGGCGAGCCGGATAGGTGTTGAGTCGCTGCCAGTAGGCCTCAAGGTGCGGGAACTGGGCCAGCTGGCCGCTCTGGGCCAGCAGATCCACCAGGAAGGAGTTCAGGATGTCGGCGCCGGTGAGGCGATCGGCCACTAGGTAGCTGCGGTTTGCCAGCACCTCATCGAGATAACCCAGCACCTTGGCGCACTCGGCTTTGGCGTAGTCCGGCAGGAAGCGCATCGGGCTGCCATCCTTGCGCACGAACATGTCGAGCAGCAGCGGCAGAATGCCGGAGCTCTCGGCGAAGTGGAGCCACTGCAGGTATTCGGGATACTCCGGGCTGTCGGTGGCCGGTGCCAGCCGTTCCGGAGCGTGGCGGGCGATCAGGTACTCGGTGATGGCGCCCGATTCCGCCAGCACCCGGCCGTCAAACTCGATGACCGGCGACTTGCCGAGGGGGTGGACGGCCTTGAGCTCGGGCGGCGCCAGAAAGGTGGTAGCATCGCGCTGGTAGGCCTTGATCTGGTAGGGCAGGCCCAGCTCTTCAAGCAGCCAGATGATGCGCTGGGAGCGGGATTTGTTCAGGTGGTGCAGGACTATCATGGAAACCTCGACGCAGTGACGGAAGGCGGTGATCATGTACAGGATCTTTAGCTACAACCAATTGAAATAGATAGAAAAAAGGCTTCGTTTGTGATCTGATTTAATCGCAAAAAAAAACCGACACACCCGAAGCCATGACTATTATCAATGCAACCCAGTACCTCAAGCAACTTCT
>NZ_JALIHH010000112.1:0-1349 GCF_022869435.1 Aeromonas sp. LsrichE-8G | reverse complement strand
AAAATCTATGGTCACCCCCTTTTTTGCAACCTTGATTTCGGGTGTTGTGGTTGGCTTGCTTAAATCTATCCGGCGTCTTGATGGAGAATGTTCTCCGCGCCACGATGAGAATCGCGCCTGACTGTCCTAAAAAGACCCTCGGCCTAGAAAGCCTATTCTTTTGCCAGGTTATCAGTCAGGCCGGTATGCCGTTCACGTCATCCAATATCACAGTCGCAAAACCAGGTGGGTGTGTCAGTACAAAAGTAAATAGGGGCGCGTCAGGTTGGCATTGCCCGAAATTCGGTATGCCGTGCCGCCAGCGCCCAAGCCGTGCGGGCCAACTTGTTGGCTAGTGCACAAGCCACAACATTCGAATGCCGCCGAGTCAACATAGACCTGACCCAATCAGCCAATCGTCCCGTTTGCCGCTCTAGCCGTTGCATATAGGCTCGTGCACATTGCACCAACAATCGTCTAAGATTTTTGTCGCCACGCTTGCTGATACCCTTCAGGTTTGCCCGGCCCCCAGTACTGTACTGGCGTGGTACCAATCCGACTGACGCCGCGAAATCACGACTACATCGATAGTGTTTTCCGTCACCGAGCTCGGCGGCCAACACGCTGGCAGTGATCGGGCCGACACCAGGGATTGTCATCAGACGCTGACCAAGATCGTCATCGCCAAGCTGGCTGGCCAGTTCCTTGTCGATCTCGGCAATTTGCTGCTCCAGATACTTGAAATGGGCATGCAGCCTCTCCAACATGGTAATCAGTCGCGCTGGTAACTCGTGTTCAGCCATCACAGAAGGCAGGCGCTTGATGGCGGCATGACCGACGGGCAGACTGATGCCAAATTCGAGTAAAAAGCCGTGTATCTGGTTCGATGCCTTAACCCGATCGCGCACAAACGATTCGCGCACACGATGCAGTGCTCCCAACGTTTGCTGGCTTTCGGTCTTGGGCGTTACAAACCGCATGGAGGGACGGCAGGCGGCCTCGCAAATAGCTTCAGCATCGATGAAGTCGTTCTTGTTGCTCTTGACGAATGGGCGCACGAATTGAGGCGAAATGAGCTTACTCTCATGCCCAAATTCAGCCAGCCGACGAGCCATGTAATGGGCTCCGGCACATGCCTCCATGACGATGGTGCATACAGGAAAAGTTGCGAGGGATTCGATGAGCTTTGTCCGGTTGAACTTCTTGCGAAGAAGAGCCTTGCCGAACCGGTCTTGACAGTGAATGTGAAAAGAGTGTTTACCGAGATCAATACCAATAAGCGCAACGTTTTCCATGATGGCCTCTCCTGAAAGAAAAACACCCTGTCAGCGTACCGCTCACAGGGTGGGGGTGACCATCTCATTAGACCC
>NZ_JALIHH010000111.1:0-7944 GCF_022869435.1 Aeromonas sp. LsrichE-8G | reverse complement strand
GGATCTTCCTGGCTGAAGGAATGCCATACTGAAGCGGATAATTTGCCTCAAGTGGTCCATGGTAGCGTCTGGTCGTAAAGCTGGTTACCATGAAGGTGAATAGAGTGTTGCACCTTTTTTGCTTTCATTTACAAAAGGTCTTTAAAGATGAATTTATCCAAGTTTCCCGTTTATGTGCAGGCAGCAGTTCTTGCTCTGGTATTGGCGCTGCTCGGCTATCTGGTTGCCCAGGCCCTGCAGTTCTCTCTGAAAGTCGAAGTCATTTTTGCCGCCGGTCTGGCCATTGGCGGTTTCGTGGTACCGCTCTTCCTTAACCGTGCGCCTGCCACCGCCCTCGAACAGGCGACCAGCCAGGAGACCTGTACCTTATATGTAGGCAACCTGCCCTATCGCGCCAACGAGATTGCGGTGCGCGAACTCTTTGCCGAGCAAGGTCAGGTACTGTCAGTTCGTCTGATGAAGGACAAGGCCACCGGCAAACGCAGGGGCTTCGGGTTTGTGGAGATGCCTGTCGCCGATGCGGCCAAGGCCATCGCCGCGCTCAATGACAAGGAGTATCAGCAGCGCACCCTGAAAGTGCGTGAAGCAAATGACAAGCGGGACCGGGATGAGAAGGACGTCAACGACGTCGACGCCTGATATTCAGTACACCACTTCTTCGAGTGACGACAGCCCCCAAGCTTGCAAGGGGGCTGTCAGTTTCTGGGCCCCAGCATCCAGTCGCGTGCAGTAGGCACGTCCCGTCCCCTCGCCAGGCGCCTGGACCGGCAGTGTCGCCAGCAGATGCGCCACCCGCCTTGCCACGGCAAGACCCGAATCGACCAGTTGGCATTCCGGCATCAGCTGTTTGATCTCTTCGTTGAGCAAGGGGAAGTGGGTACATCCCAGTACCAGGGTATCCGGCCTCTCCTCCCCTTCCATCCAGTCTGTGAGCACCTCTCTGAGCAGGGCCATATTGACCGGCAACCCCGCCAGCTTGCGCTCGGCTTCGATAACCAGTTCGGTGGCCCCCTTCAGCAGCACATGCTTGCCCGGGGCGAACTGGGCGATGAGTTCATGGGTATAGTCACGGCTGACGGTGCCGGGCGTTGCCAGCAGACCGATGTAGCCGTTACGGGTCAGGGCGGCGGCAGGCTTGATCGCGGGGACCACGCCGACCACGGGAATGCTGAGTGCGGTACGCAGGGATGGCAGGGCAATGGTGCTGGCGGTATTGCAGGCGATCACCACCAGATCGATGGCGTGCTCGGCCACCATGTGGCTGACCAGTCCGGTACAAGCCTCGATGAGGGCCGCCTCACTCAGCTCGCCATAGGGAAAGTGGGCATTGTCGAAACTGTAGAAATAGTTGTGCTCCGGCAGAGCGCGACGGATCTCCCCATAGACGGTCAGACCGCCCATACCGGAGTCGAACACGAGAATATTGGCCACCTGAGCTCCCCCTTTGGTGCAAGGGGGCGATCATACTCCCGGCTGCGGCCAATAGAAAAGGCCCTGCCAATAGCAGGGTCCCGGTTTTTTCCGATCAGACGGATAGGGCTTACAGGGAGTAATCCATGGTGATGTAGTAAGCCCGCTCATCGGCCGGATAGCCAACCGCGGTCTGATACTCCTTGTCCAGCAGGTTGTTGATCTTGCCGGAGACCTTCAGCGCCGGCGTCACCTTGTAACCCACCGCCAGATTCCACACGCTGTAACCACCCAACTCGGTGGTGTTGGCCGCGTTGCCATAGCGCTCGCCCTGGTAAATCCAGCTCAGGGAGCCGTCAAACTGCTGCCACTGCGCCTCTGTCACCCACTTGGCGCCCTTGCGGGAGATCAGCTGCAGCTGTTTGTCGGTGATCCTGTCTTTGGGATCCTTGTATTCGGCAGAAACCCGATGGCTCAACCAGCCGGTAGCGAACTCCCCTTCCAGCTCGACCCCTTCGATCCGTGCCTTGCCCACGTTTTGTGGCGTCCACATCCCCTGGCTATCGGGGGCCCACTGGATCATCTGCTCGAAATCGTTGCGATAGCCGGTCAGGCGCCACTCCACCCCGGCGGTCTGACCATCCAGCATCAATTCGCTGCTCTTCGACTCTTCCGGCTTCAGCTTGCTGTTGCCGGAGCCCGGATAGTAGAGATCGTTGAAAGTCGGTGCACGGAAGCCGGTGCCGTAACGGGCACTGAGACGGTAATCCTCTGCGAAACGCCAGCCCGCTCCGGTCTGCCAGGTGTTGTGACGACCAAACTGCTCGTTGTCGTCGCTGCGTCCGCTCAACTCGGCCTGCCAGGTTTGGTTGTCAAACTGGGCGAGGGCATAGAGGCCGGTGTTGTCACGCTCTTTGGCGTCGGCCGGATAGGTGGCGCCGGAGGAACGAGAGCGATCATCCAGCATGTCGCGCTGCCAGTCGGCCCCGCCACCCAGGGTCCAGAACTCGTTCACCTTGAAGCTGTTGACCCAGTTCATGCTGTACTGGCGGGTATAGGTGCGGTTAACGGCCTGATCGCGACCATTGTTGTCCGGATAGTCGTAGGCGTCCTGCTTGGAAAAGGCGCCGCGCAGCTCGCTCAGGTAACGATCATCGTGATAGCGGGAACCGAGCTGGTAGCTCTGGTTTTCAGTCCAGGTCTCTGCACGAAAATACTCTGTTTGATATGTAACATTATTAAAACCAATACCTTGATACTGGGCAATATTGCGGAACCAGCGCGCAGTACCGAACAGATCCCAACGGCTATCGAGCGCCTGCTGATAGTCCAGCATGGCGTTATAGCCGCGGTGGCCATGACGATCACCATCATTGATACCGGGCAGAGGCTGCACATTGTAGCCGGACTCGTCGTCAAAGCCGCCGGCGACTTTGAGCTGACCCGCCTCGCCCACCTGGCTGGCGCTGCTGAACGCCGCCTGGCGCTGTTGATTGGAACCAGCCCCCAGGTTGAACTTGTGCTGGTTGGTGCCCTGCTCGGGGCGCGTGATGATGTTGATCACCCCGCCGATGGCATCGGAGCCATAGATGGATGCACGCGGGCCGCGAATATATTCGATCCGCTCGACCTGATTGAGCGGCAGGTTGTTGAGTTCGGTCATCCCGGCGGTCAGAGAGGCGCTGCGCACGCCGTCCACCAGCACCAGCGTCTGAGAAGAGGTACCGCCGCGCACCCGCAGCGAGCTCAGTTGACCGCGACCACCATTGCTGACCACTTCCACACCGGGCAGGGTTTTGACCACATCGGTCACGGTTTGGGCTTGCAGGCGATCGATCTCGTCCCGGCTGATCACATTGACGGGAGCCAGTACGCTGGAGGCGGGTTGGGCGACGCGAGTGGCGGTCACCACCATGGTGGGATTGACAGGAATGGTCAGCTGCTGGGCAAATGCCGCCGTCGGCAACAGGGCAGCCGCCAATAATTTCTTGGACATGAGAGATCCTTAAGTTCGCGTAAGCATCTACTTCGTGGCCGGTTTCTCTCGGCCCGAAATACGAACTTTGGCAGGTCTTCGGGCTGGGGGGCTGATGGCCTACGGCGACGGCTTCCCACCTGACGGCAGTGCCCTGATGTCGCTTCGTTCCCCCTTACCGCTGCGCGCCAGCTCCGGATTCTCACCGGATTCCCTTTTAAGCATGATGCGCCAAAGCGGGGGGATTATAGGCAGAGCCGTCTTGGATGTATAGCCATCCAGATTTCTATTTTTTATTTTCCAGTGCCGCCAATCGCTGGCTGGCCCCCTCCATCACCGCCTTCACGCCGGGGTGGGAGAGATGACGGCCGGCCGAGACCAGATAGTAGGAGAGGGTGACCTCGGGCAGGGTGGCAATCCGTTCGACACCATAGACGCGGGTTATCTCCTCCCCCATGGCGAGCGGAGCCGGAAAGATCCCCATCCCCGCCTTGCCAAACGACTTCATCAGGGCAGAGTCATCGAACTGGCCGACCAGGTGGGGATGGATACCCTGCTGGTGATACCAGACCAGCAAGCGATCATGAGTCACCGACTTTTCACCCGGGATCAGCACGGGCAACCCCTCCAGCGCGGCGGGAAACCCCTTGCGGGCCTGCGCCGCCAGCGCCGGGCTGGCAAACAGGGCCAGCGGGCTGCGCCCCAGCTCGTGGTTATAGCCGCGGATGCCGCTGTCGGGGGGCAGCGGGCGGTCGGTTAGCACCATGTCCAATTTGTGTCTGGCCAGCTCGCTGAAGAGCTGGTCGGGCCGCTCCTCATGGCAGATCAGCCGAAGCGGGGTCGCCAGTGCCATGGCCGGCGCCAGCAGTTCGAATGCCAGGGTACGGGGGACTGACGCGGTAATCCCCACCTGCATGGTCAGCTCCTGGCTGGCGTGGCGCAAGGAGTGCTCCAGCTCGGCGCCGAGCGAGAAGATGGCCCCGGCCTGTTCGAGCGCCTGGCGACCGGCCGCCGTCAGCACGAGCCGCCTGCCCACCCTGTTGAACAGCGCCACGCCGAGGGATTGCTCCAGCTCGGCCACCTGGCCGCTGATGGTCTGCGGGGTCAGATGAAGTTGCTGCGCCGCCCGCGTCACGCCACCGCTGCGGGCCACATGCCAGAAGTAGTAGAGCTGCTTGTAGTTGAGCATCGGACCCCTTATCAGTTTTTACCGAACAACCATCAATCAAAATCTGATTTTATCGAAGCATCATGCACTCTAGCATGCAACCACCCTGTGGACTGCTCCCGCGAGTCATCATGTTGGATGTTGTTGTTCTCTTTTTCCTGTTTGGCCTGCTGGCCGGTTTGATACGTTCCGAGCTCAAACTACCACCCGCCCTCTACGATACTCTCTCCCTCTTTTTGCTGCTGGCTATCGGCCTCAAGGGCGGCGTCGGGCTGGCCCAGCAATCCCTGCTCCCCCTGCTGCCCCAGCTGGCGCTGGTGATCCTGCTCGGCGTGGTGCAGACCCTGCTCGGTTTTGCCCTGCTGCGCATCAAGATGAACCGGATCGATGCCGCCGCCACCGCCGCCCACTACGGTTCGGTCAGCGTGGCCACCTTCGCGGTCGGGGTGAACTGGCTCACCGAGCGCGGCATCGACTTCGAATCCCAGCTCTCCATCTTCCTGGCAGTGATGGAGATCCCGGCCATCCTGGTCGGCATAGTGCTGGCGCGTGGTGTGAGTCGCCAGACCCGCTGGCGGATGCTGGCCCACGAGACTTTCCTCGGCAAGGGGGTCACCCTGCTGCTCGGCGGCATGGCCATCGGCTACCTGGCCGGACCGGAAGGGGTCGCTCCCCTCAAACCGCTCTTTGTCGACCTGTTCAAGGGAGCGCTGGCCCTGTTCCTGCTGGAAATGGGCCTCATTGTCGCGCGCCAGTGCCAGGACCTGCGCCGTCACGGTCTGTTCCTGCTCGGCTTCGCTCTGCTGATGCCGCTCGCTTCGGCCGGACTGGGATTGGCCGTCGGCAAGCTGATGGGGCTCTCCCTCGGCGGAT
The DNA here is from genome assembly GCF_022869435.1 of Aeromonas sp. LsrichE-8G. NCBI lineage: Bacteria > Pseudomonadati > Pseudomonadota > Gammaproteobacteria > Aeromonadales > Aeromonadaceae > Aeromonas > Aeromonas sp. LsrichE-8G. Next base: position 2,518 of record NZ_JALIHH010000111.1, on the reverse strand, counting down.
TGACCCTGCTTGCCATCCTGGCCGCCAGCGCTTCTTATATTGCCGTACCCGCCACCCTGCGCATCGCCCTGCCCCAGGCCAATCCCGGACTGTCGCTGAGCGCCGTGCTGGGGGTCACCTTCCCGTTCAACATCATGCTGGGGATCCCGCTCTACCACAGCTGGGCCCGCCACTTCATGGAGTAGCCATATGCAGACCGAGACCCGCACCCTGTTGACCATAGTGACAGAGGCCACCCTGGAACCCACCCTGCTGCGCACCCTGACCCGAGAAGGGTTGCGCGGCTATACCATCACCGATGCCCGGGGCCGGGGAGACCATGGCGAACGCAACGCCAGCTGGAGTGAAAGCGGCAATATCAGGCTGGAGGCGATCTGCACTCGCGAGCAGGCCGAACGATTGATGGAACATATTAAGATCCGTTACTACCCCGATTACGCTATGATTGCGTTCCTGCAAACGGTCGAAATAGTGCGACCCGAGAAATTCTGAGCCGGCATGCCGGCTTGTTTTGCCAACCAGAGACAAACGTTTGACTGCAAGGAGTAGTAATGAGCACCCCTCCCCTGATCGGCCTGGTAATGGGCTCCGACTCTGACTGGCCCGTGATGCAGGCCGCCGCCCGCATCCTCAAGGAGCACGGCGTGCCCTATGAAGCGCGCGTCGTATCCGCCCATCGCACCCCGGATCTCCTGTTTGAATATGCCGCCAGTGCGCGCGAACGCGGCCTGCGCGCCATCATCGCCGGTGCCGGCGGTGCCGCCCATCTGCCGGGCATGCTGGCCGCCAAGACCACGATTCCGGTGCTGGGCGTGCCGATCCCGACCCGCCAGCTCAAGGGGATGGACTCCCTGCTCTCCATCGTGCAGATGCCCAAGGGCGTACCGGTCGCCACCTTCGCCATCGGCGAGGCGGGTGCCGCCAACGCCGGCCTGTTTGCAGTGTCCCTGCTCTCCGTCGCTCAGGACGGCGACGCTCCCCGTTATCATCAGCAGCTCGACGGCTTCCGCGCCAAGGAGCGCGATCGGGTGCTGGCCCTCACCCTGGAGGAGCCGGCATGATACTGCCTCCCGCTACCCTCGGCATGCTCGGCGGCGGCCAGCTCGGCCGCTATTTCGTGATGTCTGCCCACCGCCTCGGCTATCAGGTCATCGTGCTGGATCCGGATCCCGCCAGCATCGCCGGCGCCGCCGCCGACGATCAGATCATCGCAGCCTATGACGACGCCGATGCCCTGGCCGAACTGGCCCGCCGATGTGATGCCATCACCTGCGAGTTCGAGAACGTGCCCGCCACCTCCCTGGCCCTGCTGGAGCAGCACAAGCCGGTGCGCCCGGCCGCGAGCGCGGTGCGCGTCTGTCAGGATCGCCGTGAAGAGAAGGCCTTCCTGGCCCGTGCCGACGTACCCGTCGCGCCGAACCTGACCCTGCTGCCCCACGAGCCGCTGCCGGCCCTGTCGGACGACCTCTTCCCCACCATCCTCAAGACCGCCCGCGAGGGTTATGACGGCAAGGGGCAGTGGACCATTCACCAGGCCAGCGAGCTGCCGGCGGCTCTGGCCGCCAGCGGCGTACCCTGCGTGCTGGAAAAACGCCTGCCACTGGAAGGGGAGTTTGCCCTGACGCTGGCGCGCAGCCCAAGCGGTGCCATCAGCGCCCTGCCCCTGGTGCAGAACTGGCACAGCGGCGGCATCCTGGATCAGACCCGCTCCCCGGCCAACGTGCCCGCCCTGGAGGCCGAGGCCCAGCGCATCGCCGAGCACATCATCGCCGCCCTCGACTACGTGGGCGTGCTGACGGTGGAGTTCTTCCTGGTCGGCGGCCAGCTGCTGGTCAACGAGATGGCGCCCCGCCCCCACAATTCGGGTCATCCCAGCATCGACAACGCCGGCTGCAGCCAGTTTGAGCTGCAGGTACGCGCCCTGTGCGATCTGCCCCTGCCGGCAAAAGCCGAGGTGCAACCCGCCATCCTGCTCAACCTGCTCGGTGATCTGTGGCAAGACGGCACCCCGGACTGGGCCGGTGCCCTGGCCCTGCCCGGGGTGCACCTTCACCTCTATGGCAAGGGCGAAGCCCGCCCCGGCCGCAAGATGGGCCACGTCACCGTCACTGACCGCGACTGGGCGGCGGTCGAGGCCACCGCGCACCAGCTGCGTGCCCTGCTGGGTCTGCCTCCGCGCTGAGTCCACCCCTTGACATGCAAAGACCCGGGCCAAGGCCCGGGTCTAATGAGATGGTCACCCCCACCCTGTGAGCGGTACGCTGACAGGGTGTTTTTCTTTCAGGAGAGGCCATCATGGAAAACGTTGCGCTTATTGGTATTGATCTCGGGAAGGTGCGAATAAGCGGGGAAATTCTTCTCGGCTGACTCAGGGAAGGTGCGAACAAGTCCCTGATATGAGATCATGTTTGTCATCTGGAGCCATGAAAAAGGGTTCATCATGAGTCATCAGCTCACCTTCGCCGACAGTGAATTCAGCAGTAAGCGCCGTCAGACCAGAAAAGAGATTTTCTTGTCC
>NZ_JALIHH010000110.1:0-489 GCF_022869435.1 Aeromonas sp. LsrichE-8G | reverse complement strand
CGCGGGGAGGTTTCGGCAGCAAAATTCACTTGGTCACGGACGGTCATGGCTTACCACTGAGCTTCTGCCTGTCACCGGGGCAATCAGCAGAAATCAGCTATGCAACAAGCGCGTTGGCCATGGCGAGGATACCAACGTCATCAGGTCGCTACCGAACACGGCCAGCGCATCTTGCCGCAGACAAGGCCTATAGCAGCAAAGCCTTTCGAGCCGAGCTACGGCGGAGAAGGATAAAAGCGGTCATTCCGCAACGCAGCGACCAGCAACGGCGCCATAAGGGGCGTCCATTGGTACTGGACAAGGTGCATTACCGCAGGCGCAATGTCGTGGAGCGGTGCTTCGGTTGGTTGAAGAAGTTTCGCCGGTTTTCAACGAGATATGAAAAGCTAGCCAAGAGTTTTGCAGCCTTTATCAAACTGGCTTTCTGCCTTCGCTACTTGCGCGAGTTATGTGTGGACAGAAAACCAGCATTTTGAGAACACAGCCTAG
>NZ_JALIHH010000109.1:0-6107 GCF_022869435.1 Aeromonas sp. LsrichE-8G | reverse complement strand
AGTGTGCTAACGCCAGGAATCGCATGCGTTTCCTGGCGTTGGTTTCTGCCTTGGCGAGGGCCAAGAAATCGATTGGATCGGACATACTGAGTACAGTGAAACCAGAATAGAGCAATTAGATCACATCTTTAATCTGATTGGTATGAGTGGCCAGAGGGCGGCAAGTTCGGCGCTCGCCTCCGGCTCTTCGAGATTCCGGTACTCGAACAGGGTGGTATTCTCGTAGAGAGCGATCAGCACTTTCTGGCTGTAGGAAGAAAAGGGGTGGGCATAGAGTTTCATGGGGATGTTCCTGACGCTCAGAGGGATGACTTCCCTAGTCTAGATCCCCTCTCTATTTTCGATGCGTCCCTATCCCATGCTGGTTTTAGGATGATAAACGCCCATTCATGACGGCAATCACACTCGTATGACTCTCTTTTAGGTAGGGTGATCCCGCCTGTGGCCGCCAAGCCGGGGCAGCCGACTCATCAGGGTTGATGAGCGGCACCACAACAAAAATTGATGTCAGGCCAAGCTGAACATCATCAAGGATCCCGTCATGAATCAATCATTGCCGCTGTTGACGCCGCTGCGGGACATCGCTGCCCTGATGGTGGTGCTGTTCCACGCCCGCTTGCTGCTCTTTCCCCAGTGGATGGAGTCGATCGCCGGCCACACCCAACTCATCGAGAACGGCTACCTCTGGGTCGATCTCTTCTTTATTTTGAGCGGGCTGGTGCTGGCCCACGTCTACGGGGAGGCTTTCACCCGCTCGCCCCACACCGTGAGTTATGGTCGCTTCCTCTGGCTGCGGCTCACCCGGGTGTATCCCCTCTACCTAGTGACCCTGCTGCTGCTGGTAGGCTGGGAGCTCTACAAGGCCCACCACGGGATTGGCTTCTACGCCGGTCCCCTGTTCAAGATGTGGGAGTGGGAAGGAATGCCTCCGTTCGGCTCACCCTTTACCCCGGCCGAGGCGCTGCCAAGCAGCCTGTTGCTGCTGCAGGTGGTGACCGATCACGGATTGACCTGGAACTTCGCCGCCTGGTCGCTCAGCGTGGAGTGGATTAGCTATCTGCTGTTTCCACTGCTCATTTCCCTCGCCGTCACCCGCAGCCGCTGGAGCAACCTCGCCCCTTTGCTGGCCCTGACGGTGCTGGCCTTTATCGTGCACAGCCGGGGTACCCTGGATGTCACCAGCGGAGCGCTGGCCATCGGGCGCGGGGTGAGTGAATTCGTGCTCGGCCTCTGGCTGCTGCCCAAGGTGAAGGCTGCCCGCCAGTGGCCCATGATGCAGCGGGATCTGCCGCTGCTGCTCACCTTTTTGCTCCCCTTCGCGCTGATGCAGTTCACCATGACGCCGCAGCTGACCCTGCTGCTGATCAGCGCCTACGTGTTGCTGATCTGGATTGCCGCCTGCCAGGGCGATCGCCAGAGCCCGCTGCTGCGCCTCCTGGACAACCGCTTCACCAACTGGCTGGGGGATCTCTCCTACTCCATCTACCTGCTCCACGCCCTGGTGTTGCTCACCGGCTGCGAGCTTGTCCACTCTCTGGCGCCGGGGCTCACCGCGTGGTGGTACGCCCAGACCAACCCCTTGCTGGGGGTGCTGGCCACCCTGTTGATGCTCGCCGTGCTGATCGGGCTCTCGGCGCTGAGCTACACCCTGCTGGAGCGGCCGCTGCAACGGCGACTGCGCCGGCTAGGCAAGGCTCCCCAACCAGTGATGGAGCAAGCTGGCTAGTTTCCGTCGCCACATGCTGCCCCGATGCAAGACCGGCACGCCGTCGGGGCGGCTCAAAGTGGGACTAGCCTGAGCAAGGCGAAGAGTACGGCTCTTTTTGAACCCGACAATCCCCTGCGCTTTGTGTGAATTACAGTTCGAATCAAGAGGGCCGTCTGTGGCATAATGGCCCGTCCTGTGGTCCTCGGCGGGGCTTCGCCGGCGCATCCTTGCCCTCCTCCCGCCCTGCCTGGCAGCCTGACATCACTGTGTTCACAGGCCGCCAGGGCCACCCTATTTTTGCGCGCACATTTGACGGCGCCGCAGCAGTTATTGGCACACACAAGTCTGCCCACACAAGGGGAAAGCATGTCTTCCATTCGTCTGACCCAATACAGCCACGGCGCTGGCTGTGGCTGCAAAATCTCCCCCAAGGTGCTCGACACCATCTTGAAGAGCCAGATCCCGGGCTTTGACGACCCCACCCTGGTGGTCGGCAACAGCAGCAAGGATGATGCCGCCGTGGTCGACATCGGCAACGGCCAGGGCATCGTCTCTACCACCGACTTCTTCATGCCCATCGTCGACGATCCCTTCACCTTCGGTCGCATCGCCGCCACCAACGCCATCAGCGACATCTACGCCATGGGCGGCAAACCCATCGTCGCCATAGCCATCCTCGGCTGGCCCGTCAACATACTCGCACCTGAAGTGGCCCAGCAGGTGATCGACGGGGGTCGCCAGGTGTGTCACGAGGCGGGCATTTCTCTGGCAGGCGGTCACAGCATCGACGCCCCCGAGCCCATCTTCGGCCTCGCAGTGACCGGTATCGTGCCACTCGACGCCATCAAGCAGAATGACACCGCCCAGGTGGGTGATGTGCTCTATCTTACCAAACCCCTTGGCATCGGCATCCTCACCACCGCCCAGAAGAAGGGCAAGCTCAAGCCCGAGCATGAGCAACTGGCCCCGGATGCCATGTGTACCCTCAACAAGATTGGCCAGCGCTTCGCCGCCTTACCCGGCGTGCACGCCATGACCGACGTGACCGGTTTTGGACTGGCAGGCCACCTGCTGGAGATGTGCGAAGGTTCCGGCGTCAGTGCCCGTCTGGACTTCAAGGCGCTGCCGCTGCTGGACGAGGTGGATTACTACCTGAGTGAGGGCTGCGTACCAGGCGGTACCCTGCGCAACTTCGACTCCTATGGTGACAAGCTGGGCGCCATGGATGATCGCACCCGCAGCATCCTGTGCGACCCGCAGACCAGCGGCGGCCTGCTGGTAGCCGTCGGTAAAGAAAGTGAAGCCGAGCTCCTTGCCATTGCCGCACAGGCAGGGCTGACCCTCTCTCCCATCGGCCAGTTGCAGGCCCGCACCGGCAACCAGTTCATCGAGGTTGTCCAATGAGTACCCTGCCACTGGCCACGGATTACGCCCGGATCTTTCTGGATGAGGTTCCACTCATCGATCTGCGCGCCCCCGTCGAGTTCAAGGAAGGGGCCTTTCCCACCGCCGTCAGCCTGCCGCTGATGACGGACGAGGAGCGTGCCCGGGTCGGTACCTGTTACAAGCAGGAGGGTCAGGCCGCAGCCATCGCCCTGGGCCATCAACTGGTGGGAGGCGCGGTGCGCGACGCGCGCATGGAAGGCTGGCTGGCCAGGTTGCGCCAGCAACCCGACGCCCTGCTCTACTGTTTTCGCGGCGGCCTGCGCTCCCAGACAGTGCAGCAGTGGCTGGCCGAGGCCGGCATCACCCGCCCCCGGGTCGCGGGCGGCTACAAGGCGCTGCGCCACTTTCTCATCGACACCCAGGCGAAGGCCAGTGCAGAGTGCGACTGGACCGTGCTGACCGGCATGACCGGCTCCGGCAAGACCCACATGCTGGCGCACATCACCCAGGCGGTGGATCTGGAAGGGCACGCCCGTCACAGGGGGTCGTCGTTTGGCCAACTGCCGGGTGGGCAACCCGGCAACATCGACTTCGAAAATCGGCTTGCCATCGAGCTGCTTCAGCGTCGCAACCGGGGAGAGTCACAGTTTGTACTGGAAGACGAGAGCCGTCTCATCGGTCGCTGCGCCCTGCCACTCAACCTTTATGAGGCCATGTGCCGGGCTCCCCTGGTGGTGGTGGAGGTGCCGCAGGAGGCACGGGCCGAGCAGATCCGCACCGATTACGTGCAGGATCTCTGGCTGCGCTATCTGGAGTTCCATGGGCCAGATGCAGGCTGGCCGCTGTTTGCCGGCTACCTCACCGACGCCATGGCCAGGCTCAAGCGCCGACTCGGTGACAAGGATTATCGCGAACTCGATGGGCTGTTGCAGGCCGCCCTCAGGGAACAGGCCCAGAGCGGGGACACCCGCGCCCATCTGGTCTGGATCAGACTGCTGCTGACTCGCTACTATGACCCCATGTACCGCTATCAGCTGGACAACAAGCGCGAGCGGATCCTGTTTCGTGGTGCCAAGGAGGCCTGCCTCGCCTTCTTCGCCAAACGCTCCCCCCTTCAGACCCCTCAGGAGAGTCCCACATGTTGAAGTTCGAGGTGATCCCGGTCACCCAGTTCGCCCAGAATTGTTCTCTTATCTGGTGTGACGAGACCCGCCAGGCTGCCCTCGTCGATCCCGGCGGCGAGGCGGACAAGCTGCTGGCCGCCATAGCCAAACGGGGGCTGACCCTCACCCATATCCTGCTGACCCACGGCCATCTGGATCATGTGGGCGCCGCCGCCGAGCTGCGCGAGAGAACCGGTGTCGCCATTACCGGCCCCCACAAGGAGGATGCCTTCTGGCTCGACATGCTGCCCCAGCAGAGTCAGATGTTCGGCTTCTCCCACACACCAGCCTTCACCCCCGATCGCTGGCTTGCACTGGGTGACAAGGTGCAGCTGGGCCGGTGCGAGCTGGATGTCTATTTCTGCCCGGGCCACACTCCGGGCCACATCGTGCTGCTCTGCCAGGCAGAACGCCTCGCCTGGGTGGGAGATGTGCTCTTTGCCGGCAGCATAGGCCGCACCGATTTCCCGCGCGGGGATCACGGGGCGCTGATCAAGTCGATCACCGAGACCCTGCTGCCGCTCGGGGATGAGATCGTCTTTATTCCGGGCCATGGCCCGAGCTCCACCTTTGGTCACGAACGGGCCAGCAATCCCTATCTGACACAGCCCATCTGGTAATCCCCCCGCTCCTCGCGGGCATCCCATTGCGCCTTGAGGCGCAAGATCTCCGGCATGATCTCGAGAAAACGGGAGAGCAGCCGGGGATCGAAGTGCTGGCCGGAGCCATCGCGCATGGTGGCCAGCACCCGGTCCAGGGGCCAGGGCTCTTTGTAGGGGCGACGTACGCTCAGGGCGTCAAAGACGTCGGCGATGGCCACGATCCGCGACGCCTCGGGGATCCCCTCGCCGGTCTCGCCGGCGGGATAGCCGGAGCCGTCCCATTTCTCGTGGTGGTGCAGGGCAATCTCCGCCGCCATGCGAAAGATGGGGGGCATCGGATCGCCTCAGGATCTCGTAACCGATGCGCGGGTGACTTCGCATGATGATCCACTCCTCCTCGGTGAGGGGACCGGGCTTCTTGAGGATGTGGTCAGGGATACCAATCTTGCCCATGTCGTGCATGGGGGCTGCCAGCCCCAGCAGATCCGACTGCTCCGGGCTCCAGCCCGCCGCATCAGCCAGGGCCCGGGCGTAAGCGGCCATGCGCCAGATATGCACCCCGGTGTCGGTGTCGTTGTAGTGGCCCGCCTCGCTCAGCATGACGATGGCGGTGCGATAGCTGCACTCGAGCTGATCGAGGCGCACCAGGGAGAGATGATTGCGCACCCGGGCACGCACCGTGCTCGGACAGACCGGCTTGTAGATATAATCCACTCCGCCCGCCTCGAACCCCTGGCTCTCGCTGTCTGCGTTGTCGCTCGCGGTGATAAAGAGCACCGGGATCCCGGCGTGAGCCGGATCGGCCTTGAGCCGGCGGCACACTTCGTAACCATCCATGTCGGGCATGCGCACGTCCAGCATGATAAGTGCCGGTTCGTGACGCCCCACGGCGGCCAACCCCTCCTCTCCCCCTTTGGCAAAGAAGAGGTTGTATTCCTCCTTGAGGATTTGCCGCAGCAACCCGAGGTTGCTCGGCTCGTCGTCGATGATCAGCACGCGCGGTCGACTCATGGCGCAGGTTCCTCCCGATCCTCCAGATAATCCTCCAGCTTGCGGGTGGCGAACGGGATATCGAACAGCTCCAGGGCTGCGCTTATCTCGCTCACTAAATAGCTGTTCCGAATAGTAGATCACCGGAGGAAGGGAACTCAGTCCAGTTTGTGCGATCTGATTAGTCGCTAAACAAAACAAGCCACACCCAAAGGACTGAGTTGATGCCTATCCTACCACCTCTGCCACGACCACAAC
>NZ_JALIHH010000108.1:0-19353 GCF_022869435.1 Aeromonas sp. LsrichE-8G | reverse complement strand
CCGTCGTCCATCGCGATCGGGGCAATCAGGGTAACAACCATCTTGATGTTGTCGCCCGGCATTACCATCTCTACGCCTTCCGGCAGTTCGATGGTACCGGTCACGTCGGTAGTACGGAAGTAGAACTGCGGACGGTAGCCCTTGAAGAACGGAGTGTGACGACCACCTTCTTCTTTGGACAGCACGTACACTTCGGATTCGAACTTGGTGTGCGGCTTGATGGTGCCCGGCTTGGCCAGTACCTGACCACGCTCTACGTCTTCACGCTTCACGCCACGCAGCAGTGCGCCAACGTTCTCACCTGCACGACCTTCGTCCAGCAGTTTGCGGAACATTTCAACGCCGGTACAGGTGGTCTTGGTGGTATCTTTGATACCAACGATTTCCACTTCTTCACCAACCTTGACGATACCGCGCTCTACACGACCGGTTACTACGGTACCACGGCCTGCGATGGAGAATACGTCTTCGATAGGCATCAGGAACGGCTGGTCAATCGCACGCTCCGGCTCCGGAATGTAGGTGTCCAGGTGGCCAGCCAGTTCCAGGATCTTCTCTTCCCACTGAGCTTCGCCTTCCAGCGCTTTCAGTGCGGAACCACGGACTACCGGCAGGTCATCACCCGGGAAGTCGTACTCGGACAGCAGTTCGCGAACTTCCATCTCGACCAGTTCCAGCAGCTCTTCGTCATCTACCATGTCGCACTTGTTCATGAACACGATGATGTACGGAACGCCTACCTGACGACCCAGCAGGATGTGCTCACGAGTCTGCGGCATCGGGCCGTCAGTCGCTGCTACTACCAGGATTGCGCCGTCCATCTGGGCAGCACCGGTGATCATGTTTTTAACGTAGTCGGCGTGACCCGGGCAATCTACGTGGGCGTAGTGGCGGGTTGCAGTGTCGTATTCTACGTGGGAGGTGTTGATGGTGATACCACGCTCACGCTCTTCCGGCGCCTTGTCGATCTGGTCGAAGGCGAAAGCTTTACCACCGAAGTGCTTGGCCAGCACGTTGGTGATGGCGGCGGTCAGGGTGGTTTTACCGTGGTCAACGTGGCCGATGGTGCCGACGTTTACGTGCGGTTTATTACGCTCAAATTTTTCTTTAGACACGACGTAGTCCTTCTAGGTTAAACCCGCCTACCGTCGTAGGCGGGGAATCTTAAATTACTTGGATTTGCGCTCTTCGATCACGGCCTGGGCGACGTTGGTCGGGGCATCGTGATACTTGGCGAATTCCATGGCGTAGGAAGCACGACCCTGGGTAGCAGAACGCAGGGAGGTGGCGTAACCGAACATTTCGGCCAGCGGCACCAGCGCACGTACGATCTTGCCGGACGGGCCATCTTCCATGCCTTCGATCAGGCCACGACGACGGTTCAGGTCACCGATCACGTCGCCCATGTAGTCTTCCGGAGTCTCGACTTCGACCTTCATGATCGGTTCGAGCAGTACCGGGTTGGCCTTCATGAAGCCAGCCTTGAACGCCAGAGAAGCAGCGATCTTGAACGCCAGTTCGGAAGAGTCGACATCGTGGTAGGAACCGAAGTGCAGACGCACACCCAGATCCATTACCGGATAGCCTGCCAGCGGGCCGGACTTCAGCTGCTCGCGGATACCCTTGTCAACACCCGGGATGAATTCGCCCGGAATCACGCCACCCTTGATGTCGTTGACGAATTCGTAGGCTTTGCCTTCTTCCAGCGGGTACATGTCGATAACGACGTGACCGTACTGACCACGACCACCGGACTGCTTGGCATGCTTGCCTTCGATGTCTTTGACGGTGTTGCGGATGGTTTCACGGTAGGCAACCTGCGGCTTACCTACGTTGGCTTCTACCTTGAACTCGCGACGCATACGGTCAACGATGATGTCCAGGTGCAGCTCACCCATACCGGCGATGATGGTTTGGCCAGATTCTTCGTCGGTCCATACGCGGAAGGACGGGTCTTCCTGAGCCAGACGGCCCAGAGCCAGGCCCATCTTCTCTTGGTCAGCCTTGGATTTCGGCTCAACGGCGATGGAGATTACCGGTTCCGGGAATTCCATACGCTCCAGGATGATCGGTGCGCTTTCGTCACACAGGGTGTCACCGGTGGTGACGTCCTTCAGGCCGATGGCAGCAGCGATGTCGCCTGCGCGAACTTCTTTGATCTCTTCACGCTTGTTGGCGTGCATCTGAACGATACGGCCGAAACGCTCGCGCTTCTCTTTAACGGAGTTCAGCACGGAGTCACCGGAGTTGACCACACCGGAGTAAACACGGAAGAAGGTCAGGTTGCCCACGAACGGGTCGGTAGCAATCTTGAATGCCAGAGCAGAGAACGGCTCGTCATCGGAAGCGTGACGCTCGTCCTTGGTCTCGCCATCCAGCTTCAGACCGTCGATAGCAGCAACGTCGGTCGGAGCCGGCAGGTACTCGACCACGGCATCCAGCATGGCCTGTACGCCCTTGTTCTTGAACGCGGAGCCACAGGTAACCAGGATGATTTCGTTGTTCAGAACACGCTGACGCAGAGCTTTCTTGATCTCTTCTTCAGTCAGTTCTTCACCACCCAGGTATTTTTCCATCAGGTCTTCAGACGCTTCAGCAGCGGCTTCAACCAAGTTCATGCGCATTTCTTGCGCTTGTTCCAGCAGCTCAGCCGGGACGTCTTCGTAGTCGAAGGATACGCCCTGGTCAGCTTCGCTCCAGTTGATGGCTTTCATCTTGACCAGGTCGATAACGCCCTTGAAGTTCTCTTCGGAACCGATGTTCAGTTGCAGAGGAACCGGGTTACCTTTCAGACGGGTCTTGATGTGCTCAACGCAGCGCAGGAAGTTGGCACCGGTACGGTCCATCTTGTTGACGAACGCGATACGGGGAACCTTGTACTTGTTAGCCTGACGCCATACGGTTTCAGACTGGGGCTGTACGCCACCTACGGCACAGTACACCATCACGGCGCCGTCCAGAACACGCATGGAACGCTCTACTTCGATAGTAAAGTCAACGTGGCCCGGGGTATCGATGATGTTGATACGGTGCGGTTGGAACTGTTTACCCATACCGGACCAGAAAGCGGTGGTCGCGGCGGAGGTGATGGTGATACCACGCTCTTGTTCCTGTTCCATCCAGTCCATGGTGGCGGCGCCATCGTGAACTTCACCGATCTTGTGACTTACACCGGTGTAAAACAGAACGCGCTCGGTAGTAGTAGTCTTACCGGCGTCGATGTGAGCGGAGATACCGATATTACGATAACGCTCAATGGGGGTTGTACGAGCCATTGTCATCCTCTTACTAGGGCGCTTGTCCCCAGATAATTAAAGGTGCGCAGAGTCATAAGACCCTGCGCAAGCGGATTACCAGCGGAAGTGAGCGAAGGCCTTGTTCGCTTCAGCCATACGGTGAACGTCCTCACGTTTCTTGACAGACGAACCCTTATTGTCAGCGGCATCCAGCAGCTCGCCAGCCAAACGCTGAGCCATTGATTTTTCACCACGTTTACGAGCGGCATCAACCAACCAGCGCATTGCCAGAGCATTGCGACGTACCGGACGAACTTCTACCGGCACCTGATAGGTTGCACCACCGACGCGACGAGATTTAACCTCGACCGCCGGACGAATGTTGTCCAGAGCGACTTCGAACAGGGCCAGGTGCTCTTTGCCAGATTTGGTGGCAATGATGTCCAGGGCGCCATAAACGATGGCTTCTGCAACAGATTTCTTACCGTCAACCATTACTACGTTGACAAATTTAGCCAGCAGCTCAGATCCGAACTTGGGATCCGGCAGGATTTTACGCTGACCAACAACACGACGTCTTGGCATTTCAAATTCTCCGTAACTTCAGGGGTTACCCAAAACTAGAAAGTTATCTAACTAGAAACGAATTAACGTTTGGCCTTACTTAACGGAGAACCATTAAGCTTTCGGACGCTTCACGCCGTACTTGGAGCGAGCCTGCTTACGGTCTTTAACACCGGCACAGTCCAACGCACCACGAACGGTGTGATAACGAACACCTGGCAAGTCTTTTACACGACCGCCACGGATCAGAACAACAGAGTGCTCTTGCAGGTTGTGACCTTCACCACCGATGTAGGAGGTGACTTCGAAGCCGTTGGTCAGACGTACACGGCATACTTTACGCAGTGCAGAGTTAGGCTTCTTCGGGGTGGTGGTGTATACACGGGTGCATACGCCACGCTTCTGAGGGCACGCTTCCAGCGCCGGCACGTTGCTTTTCACAACGAGCTTGATGCGTGGCTTGCGAACCAACTGGTTAATAGTTGCCATCAAAAGGCTCCTGATAATGACTTCATAAACGTGTGAAAAATCCTCCCCGCAGATACGGGGACGCGAAATTTTATGCCCTGTTGTCTGGGGAGTCAAGATTTATACAATTTGCACACCGAAATGGCAAATGACAGTCGAATGACATTATGCTAACCAACTGAGATAAAAAGGAAAACAAAGTCTAAACGCCCCAGGTCTGCGGTGATCCGTGCTCGGCGATCAACCTGATCAAACCCGGCATATCGAGTTCCATACCGATCCCGGGTGACAAACCTCTCGCTTGCAGGTCTTCCTTCATGACGTACAGGGGGACGTCTGCCAAGCGCTCGCACCACCCGGGGGCAGCCGCCGCCATCACGGCATCCTGCATCAACACCACCAGATCCCCTTCCATGCGGTAACGCAACGCCAACTCGAGATCCTGGCTCATGAAGGGAGAGTTCAATATCAGCTGTATCACGGGCACCTCAGAAGCAGATGTGGGTGGTGAAACCCGCCCAGCTACGGCGAATTTCCGCAGGAGAGAGCGGAATAACTGGGATTAGCAGATCCGCCGCCGTCAGTCCTCGCTCAGCCAGTGACACCGCACAGACATAGACCTCCTCGATGTCATACAGTTCCAGCATCTTGAAGGTCGGGGCGTAGTGACGCTGCAATATGGCGTGTGGTGCTTGCTCCCTCACCAGTTGCATCACGCCATCCCCCACCAGAAAGAGTGCCAGGGACTCCGTCAATGCAGAGGTGGCCAGCAGAGCATCCAGCCCCTCCCGACCACTCGCCGAGCCATGGGGACCACGCCGTGAGATAAACGCTATTCTGGTCATCTTGTCCCCCTCTAGAACTGAATGAAGCGGTCAGCGGTCAGTGCGGCTTCCGCCAACTGGCCTAGCCCGCTCAGGCAGAATGGCGCTTCCAGATTGAAATGCTCCCGCCCCATTCCCTTGGCCTCCTGCTCATCCAGCACGCCACGGCGCATGGCCGCTGCCACACACACATCGATGCGGATACCCTGCTGAGTGGCCAACTCGCGCCACAACGCCACTAGGTCGGTCTCATCGCTGGCTGGCGCATGGAGGCCATTGGCATTGCACACCCCCTCCTGATAGAAGAAGAGGTGGGACAAGCGGTGTCCCTGCTCGACCAGACTAAGGGCAAAACGATAGGCCGTGCTGGCCGTCTGGGTGCCATAGGCGGGCCCGGTGACCAGCAGAGCAAAATTCAGACTCATGATCGCACTCCTGCACAGCGGTGCATCCATTCTACCTCACAGACGCAAAAGCCCCTCCTGGGAGGGGCTTTTCCAATGAAACAGGCTCAGACGTAGGCGATGGCTTCGACTTCGACCAGCACATCCTTGGGCAGACGAGCGACCTCCACGCAGGAACGTGCCGGAGCGGATTCGCCAAAGTAGCGGGCATACACCTGGTTGAAGGCCACGAAGTTGTTCATGTCACTCAGGAAGCAGGTGGTCTTCAGCACCTTGCTGGTATCGACCCCTGCGGCTTTCAAGACTGCGACCAGATTCTTCATCACCTGCTCTGCCTGAGCCTCGATGCCACCGGCAACGATGTCCATGGTGGCCGGATCGAGCGGGATCTGCCCGGAGGTAAAGACCAGCTCACCCAACTTGGTAGCCTGGACATAAGGGCCAATTGCGGCAGGCGCCTTGTCGGTTGCAATCACTTCTTTAGCCATTGTTATCTATCCCCTATCTATGGCGCTTACTCGCTCTCTTCTTCACCCTGCTTGCGCTGTCGGATGTAGAGATACACGGTATGTTTGGAAATATTCAGCTTGTCGGCGACCAGGTTGATCGAGTCCTTGATATCAAATATGCCCTTCTCGAACAACTGGGTCACGATAAAACGGTTCTTGGCATTGTTGGCCACGGAGGGATCACGATTGATCTCGTCGATGGTGTTGTCCACCGTCTGGGCAACCAGCTCTTCGACGCTGTTGGCGAAGGTCTCCGGTGATTGCCGCTCCACCTGCTGTGGTGTCGGGAAGAATTCGGCCACGAACTCGTGGAAAGGCGCATTGATGTGCAGGTTGATGCAGATAAGGCCGATCACCTGCTTGTCGCGGTTACGGATGGCGATGGTGCTCGACTTCATCAAGGCACCGGTCCGACTGCGGGCAAAATAACTCTGGGTGTGATCCTGACCCGTGCTCTCGATGTCCTTGAGCATCCGCAGGGCGAGATCGGTGATCGGCGCCCCCAGAGTTCGACCCGTATTGAAACCATTCGCGATTTGGATCACGGACTCATGCAGATTTTCCAGGGAGTGGAGCACCACCTCGCAGTGCTTGCCGAACAGATCGGCCAGGCCTTCGATAAGGCCCCCATATGAACGCAACAGCTCCCTGTCTTCGTCTGTAAAAGCGCGACCGCTCAGTTGCTCTTCGGGAAGCAGTACTTCCTCGATACCGACAGCCATGTTCTACCCCTGTAATACCCATTCAACTTTCCCGAGTTTTCAGTTGCGACGGGGCAATGTCAACTTTTTTTGATTTTTTGCTCTATAACCTTGCACTGGATCATCCCCCTGCCCCAGCCAGGTGCAGCCAGGCAACCGGCTCCGGAATGAAAAAAGGGCCCCTAGAAGGGGCCCTTTTCGATCACTGCAGCGGAAGATTACTCTTCGTCAAAACTGCCGGCTGCGTTGAGCAGATCCGCCAGGTTTTGCTGAGCTTCATCGGCAGTCACCTGCGGCACACCGACAGCACGGGCTGCGGCGGCACGCTGGTTGATGCGGCTGTGATGGTAGGCAAAGCCGGTACCAGCCGGGATCAGACGACCCACGATCACGTTCTCTTTCAGGCCGCGCAGTTCATCACGCTTGCCACCAACAGCTGCTTCGGTCAGCACGCGGGTGGTCTCCTGGAAGGAAGCTGCGGAGATGAAGGACTCAGTGCTCAGAGATGCCTTGGTAATACCCATCAGGATATGACGGTAGGTAGCCGGGGTTTTCCCTTCGGCAACCAGTTTACGGTTGGCAATCTTCACACGGGCCACTTCAACCTGCTCACCTTCGATCAGGTCGGTGTCGCCAGCGCTCAGGATCTCGCACTTGCGCAGCATCTGACGCACGATGACTTCGATGTGCTTGTCGTTGATCTTAACGCCTTGCAGACGGTAAACGTCCTGCACTTCGTTGGCGATGTAGTTGGCGACCGGGCTGATACCGCGCAGACGCAGGATGTCATGAGCAGACTCGGGACCGTCCGCCAGCACTTCACCCTTCTCAACTTTTTCACCTTCGAACACGTTGAGGTGACGCCATTTCGGAATCATCTCTTCATAGATCTCGCCACCATCGGTCGGGGTGATGACCAGACGACGTTTGCCCTTGGTCTCTTTCCCGAAGGAGATGGTACCGGAGATCTCGGCCAGGATGGCCGGCTCTTTCGGCTGACGTGCTTCGAACAGATCCGCAACGCGCGGCAGACCACCGGTGATGTCCTTGGTACCGCTGGACTCTTGCGGGATACGCGCAACCGCATCACCCACGCCCACGTTGGCACCATCTTCCAGGTTCACGATCGCCTTGCCCGGCAGGAAGTACTGGGCGGGAACGTCGGTGCCCGGGATCATCACATCCTTGCCGTTCAGATCGACCAGTTTCACGGTCGGACGCATCTCTTTACCGGCGCTCGGACGCTCGTTGACATCCAGCACGACGATGGAAGAGAGACCTGTCAGCTCGTCGGTCTGACGAGTGATGGTCACACCGTCGATCATGTGTTCGAAGTGCAGGCGACCCGCCACTTCGGTGATGATCGGGTGGGTGTGCGGGTCCCAGTTCGCGACGGTATCACCGGCGTTCACCGCTTCGCCATCCTTCACTTCCAGCACGGAACCGTAAGGCAGCTTGTGGCTTTCCTTGGTACGGCCCATCTCGTCCATGATGGTCAGCTCGGTAGAACGGGAGGTGATAACCAGCTTGTCAGAGTTGTTCAGAACGAACTTGGCGTTCTGCAACTTGATGCTACCGGTGTTCTTCACCTGGATGCTGCTCTCGGCAGCCGCTCGGGACGCTGCACCACCGATGTGGAAGGTACGCATCGTCAGCTGGGTACCCGGTTCACCGATGGACTGGGCGGCGATAACACCGACAGCCTCACCCTTGTTAACCAGGTGACCACGGGCCAGATCACGGCCGTAGCAGTGAGCACAGTTACCGAAGTCGGTCTCACAGGTGATGGCAGAACGCACCTTCACGCGGTCGACGGAGTTGCGCTCCAGCAGGTCACACAGCTGCTCGTCGAGCAGGGTGTTGCGCGCTACCAGCACTTCATCCTCGGTACCCGGCTTGATCACGTCTTCGGCCACCACACGACCCAGCACGCGCTCACGCAGCGGCTCGACCACGTCGCCACCCTCGATCAGCGGAGTCATCCACAGACCGTCGGTAGTGCCGCAATCGTCCTCGGTGATCACCATGTCCTGGGCCACGTCAACCAGACGACGGGTCAGGTAACCGGAGTTCGCTGTCTTCAGTGCGGTATCCGCCAGACCTTTACGAGCACCGTGAGTGGAGATGAAGTACTGCAGTACGTTCAGACCTTCACGGAAGTTCGCCACGATCGGCGTTTCGATGATGGAGCCATCCGGCTTCGCCATCAGGCCACGCATACCGGCCAGCTGACGGATCTGGGCGGCGGAGCCCCGCGCACCAGAGTCGGCCATCATGAAGATGCTGTTGAAGGAGGCTTGCTCTTCCTCATCGCCCAGGGAGTTGACGTTACGCTCCTTGGAAAGGTTGTCCATCATGGCCTTGGAGACGCGATCGTTCGCGCTGGCCCAGATATCGATAACCTTGTTGTAACGTTCGCCCGCGGTCACCAGACCGGACAGGAACTGGTCCTGGATCTCGGCGACTTCGGCTTCTGCAGCAGCGATGATGTCTTTCTTGGCATCCGGGATGACCATGTCATCGATACCAACAGAGGCACCGGACAGGGCCGCGTAGTGGAAACCGGTATACATCAGCTGGTCAGCAAAGATGACGGTATCCTTCAGGCCCTGCTTGCGATAGCAGGTGTTCAGCAGACGGGAGATGAGCTTTTTGCCCAGCGCCTTGTTGGAGACGCACTTGATCCAGTTCTGCGGGTTGGCGTCCAGGTCAGCCTGCTCTGCAGCAGTCAGTACCTTGGGCTCGTCAATCAGCGCGTACTCCATGCCTTTGGGCAGGATCAGGCTCAGGATCGCACGACCAACGGTGGTGTTCTTCATCTCGGTCTTGGCAACCAGCTCACCGGCTTCGTTCTTCACGTACTCGGTGATGCGGCACTTGACGCGAGCATGCAGGTCGGCCAGACCGGCACGGTAGACCTTCTCGGCCTCTTTCGGACCGGACAGCACCATACCTTCGCCCTTGGCGTTGATACGGGCACGGGTCATGTAGTACAGACCCAAGACCACGTCCTGGGAAGGAACGATGATCGGCTCACCGGAGGCAGGCGACAGGATGTTGTTGGTGGACATCATCAGGGCGCGCGCTTCCAGCTGGGCTTCCAGGGTCAGCGGTACGTGGACCGCCATCTGGTCACCGTCGAAGTCCGCGTTATAGGCGGCACAGACGAGCGGGTGCAGCTGGATGGCCTTGCCTTCGATCAGGGTCGGTTCAAACGCCTGGATACCCAGACGGTGCAGGGTCGGCGCACGGTTCAGCAGAACCGGGTGTTCGCGGATCACTTCGTCCAGGATGTCCCAAACGACGGCTTCCTCGCGCTCCACCATCTTCTTGGCGGCCTTGATGGTGGTCGCCAGACCGCGGGATTCCAGCTTGCCGTAGATGAAGGGCTTGAACAGCTCAAGTGCCATCTTCTTCGGCAGACCGCATTGATGCAGACGCAGGGTCGGACCTACGGTGATAACGGAACGACCAGAGTAGTCGACACGCTTACCCAGCAGGTTCTGACGGAAACGACCTTGCTTACCCTTGATCATGTCGGCCAGGGATTTCAGCGGGCGCTTGTTGGAACCGGTGATGGCACGACCACGACGGCCGTTGTCCAGCAGGGCATCCACGGACTCTTGCAGCATGCGCTTTTCGTTGCGCACGATGATGTCCGGCGCAGCCAGATCCAGCAGACGCTTCAAGCGGTTGTTACGGTTGATCACGCGACGGTACAGATCGTTCAGATCGGAGGTCGCGAAACGACCGCCGTCCAGCGGTACCAGCGGACGCAGGTCCGGCGGCAGCACGGGCAGCACTGTCATGATCATCCACTCCGGCTTGTTGCCGGATTGCAGGAAGGCTTCCATCAGCTTCAGACGCTTGGTGGTCTTCTTGCGCTTGGTCTCGGAGTTGGTCTGATCCAGCTCCTCACGCATGGCTTTGACTTCGCCTTCCAGATCGATGGCGCGCAGCAGAGCCAGAATGGCCTCGGCACCCATCTTGGCGTCGAATTCGTCGCCCCACTCTTCCAGTGCGTCCAGATAGTTCTCTTCGGAGAGCATCTGGCTGCGCTCGAGGTTGGTCATGCCGGGTTCGATCACTACATAGGATTCGAAATACAGCACGCGCTCGATGTCACGCAGGGTCATGTCCAGCAGCAGACCGATACGGGACGGCAGGGACTTCAGGAACCAGATGTGGGCAGTCGGGCTGGCCAGCTCGATGTGGCCCATGCGCTCACGACGGACCTTGGTCTGGGTCACTTCTACACCGCACTTCTCGCAGATCACACCACGGTGTTTCAGGCGCTTGTACTTGCCGCACAGACACTCGTAGTCCTTCACCGGTCCGAAGATACGGGCGCAGAACAGACCATCACGCTCCGGCTTGAAAGTCCGGTAGTTGATGGTCTCAGGCTTTTTGACCTCACCGAATGACCAGGAGCGGATCATGTCAGGAGAGGCCAGACCGATCTTGATACTGTCAAACTCTTCGGTCTTGGTCTGAGCCTTCAAAAACTTGAGTAAGTCTTTCACGTGTTTCCCCTGTCAGGAGTCTAACCTCGGCGCCCCGGCTGCCGAAACAGCGGGGCGCCCACGTCAATTCTCGAACAATAAGAGCGAGCTCTTACTCTTCGTCCAGCTCGATGTTGATACCCAGAGAGCGGATTTCCTTCAGCAATACGTTGAAGGATTCGGGCATGCCCGGCTCCATACGGTGGTCGCCATCCACGATGTTCTTGTACATCTTGGTACGGCCGTTCACATCGTCAGACTTGACGGTCAGCATTTCCTGCAGGGTATATGCCGCACCGTAAGCCTCCAGGGCCCACACTTCCATCTCACCGAACCGCTGACCACCGAACTGCGCCTTACCACCCAGCGGCTGCTGGGTAACCAGGCTGTAGGAACCGGTAGAACGCGCGTGCATTTTGTCGTCTACCAGGTGGTTCAGCTTCAGCATGTACATGTAACCCACGGTGACCTTGCGCTCGAAGGCGTTACCGGTACGACCGTCGAACAGGGAGATCTGACCGGATTCCGGCAGATCGGCCAGCTTCAGCAAGGCTTTGATTTCGCGCTCTTTGGCACCATCAAAGACAGGTGTAGCCACCGGCAGACCCTTACGCAGGTTACCCACCAGGGTACGCACGTCGTCGTCAGACAGTTCGGCAATGTTCACTTGCTGGGAGTCCTTCTCGCCCAGGTCATAGACCTGTTGCAGGAACTCGCGCATCTCGTGCAGCTCGCGCTGTTCTTTGATCATGCGGTCGATCTTCTCGCCGATGCCCTTGGCCGCGAGGCCCAGGTGCACTTCGAGGATCTGACCGATGTTCATACGAGACGGTACACCCAGCGGGTTCAGTACGATGTCGACCGGACGACCGTACTCGTCATGGGGCATATCCTCGACCGGACAGATCTTGGAGATAACACCCTTGTTACCGTGACGGCCCGCCATCTTGTCACCCGGCTGGATGCGACGCTTGACGGCCAGATAGACCTTGACGATCTTCAGTACGCCCGGCGCCAGGTCATCGCCCTGGATGATCTTGCGACGCTTGTTCTCGAATTTCTTGTCGAACTCGGCCTTCAGCTCAACGTGCTGTTCAGCGATCTGCTCCAGCTCGATTTGCTTGGCTTCATCTTCGATGGCCAGCTCAAACCACTTGGAACGATCGAGCTTGTTCAGACGATCTTCGCTGTAACCGGCGGCCAGCAGCAGGTTGCGGGAACGGCCGAAAATGCCGTCTTCCAGGATCTTGAACTCTTCGGTCAAGTCCTTCTTCGCTTCCTTCAACTGCATCTCTTCGATTTCTTTGGCGCGCTTGTCTTTTTCCACGCCATCGCGGGTAAAGACCTGCACGTCAACCACGGTACCGTACACACCGTTCGGTACACGCAGGGAGGAGTCCTTCACGTCGGACGCCTTCTCACCGAAGATGGCGCGCAGCAGCTTCTCTTCCGGGGTCAGCTGGGTTTCACCTTTCGGAGTCACCTTGCCGACCAGGATATCGCCGCCCTTCACTTCCGCACCCACGTAGACGATGCCGGACTCGTCCAGCTTGGACAGAGCGGCTTCACCCACGTTCGGGATGTCAGCAGTGATCTCTTCCGGACCCAGCTTGGTGTCACGGGAGATACAGGCCAGTTCCTGGATGTGAATGGTGGTCAGGCGATCTTCCTGAACAACACGCTCGTTCACCAGGATCGAGTCTTCGAAGTTGTAACCGTTCCACGGCATGAACGCGACGCGCAGGTTCTGACCCAACGCAAGTTCACCGAGATCGGTGGACGGGCCGTCTGCCAGTACATCGCCCGCCATCACCGGCTCGCCCAACATCACGCACGGACGCTGGTTGATACAGGTGTTCTGGTTGGAACGGGTGTATTTGGTCAGGCTGTAGATGTCGATGCCGGCTTCGCCAGGCAGCAGCTCATCTTCGTTGACCTTGATAACGATACGGGAGGCATCGACATAGTCGATCATACCGCCACGCTTGGCCACTACGGTCACACCGGAGTCAACGGCCACTGCGCGTTCCATACCGGTACCTACCAGCGGCTTGTCAGCGCGCAGGGTCGGTACAGCCTGACGTTGCATGTTTGAACCCATCAATGCGCGGTTCGCGTCATCGTGTTCCAGGAACGGGATCAGGGCCGCTGCCACAGAGACGATCTGTTGCGGGCTCACGTCCATGTACTGGATCTGGTCGGCGTTCATAAAGGTGGATTCACCTTTGTGACGGCACGGGATCAATTCATCTTTCAGACGGCCATCTTCGGTGGTCGCGGCGTTGGCCTGTGCGATCACGTACTTGCCTTCTTCAATCGCAGACAGGTAATCCACTTCGTCGGTGATCACACCGTCGATCACCTTGCGGTACGGGGTCTCGAGGAAACCGTACTCGTTGGTGCGGGAATACACGGACAGCGAGTTGATCAGACCGATGTTCGGACCTTCCGGCGTTTCGATGGGGCACAGACGACCGTAGTGGGTCGGGTGTACGTCTCGAACTTCAAAGCCGGCACGCTCACGGGTCAGACCGCCCGGGCCCAGTGCGGAGATACGGCGCTTGTGGGTCACTTCGGACAGCGGGTTGTTCTGGTCCATGAACTGGGACAGCTGGCTGGAACCAAAGAACTCTTTGACCGCGGCGGAGATCGGCTTGGCGTTGATCAGATCCTGCGGCATCAAGGTGTCCAGATCGCCCAGAGACAGGCGCTCCTTCACCGCACGCTCGACACGGACCAGACCGACACGGAACTGGTTCTCGGCCATTTCACCGACGGAACGAATACGACGGTTACCAAGGTGGTCGATATCGTCCACTTCGTCGTTACCGTTACGGATGTCGATCAGGCGCTTCATGACCTCGACGATATCGTCCTTGGTCAGCACGCCAACGCCAGTCTCGTCTTCACGACCCAAACGGCGGTTGAACTTCATCCGACCTACGGTAGACAGGTCGTAACGCTCGGAAGAGAAGAACAGGTTCTCGAACAGCTGCTCGGCCGCTTCGCGAGTGGGCGGCTCGCCCGGACGCATCATGCGATAGATCTCGACCAGGGCTTCCAGGCGGCTGGAGCTGGAGTCGATACGCAGGGTCTCGGACATGTAGGCACCGTGATCCAGTTCGTTGGTGAACAGAACCTCGAAGTGCTTGAAGCCGGCTTGGGACAGGTTGGCAACCGCTTCCAGGCTCAGCGCCTGGTTGGCAGTGACAACCATCTCACCAGTCTGCGGGTGCGCGTAGTTCTTGGCTGCAACTTTGCCAACAACATACTCTACCGGCACCTCGATCTGGGTGATGCCGTCTTTTTCCAGCTGACGGATGTGACGGGCAGTGACACGACGACCGGTCTCGACCACCACAGCGCCATTGGCAATGATGTCGAAGGTCGCGGTCTCGCCACGCAGGCGCTCGGGCACCAGATCCATCATCAACTTGCCATCCTTGACTTCGAAACCGATGGTCTCGAAGAAGGTGGCCAGGATTTCTTCGGAACTGAAGTCCAGGGCGCGCAGAATAATGGAGGCCGGCAGTTTACGACGACGGTCGATACGGACAAACAGGTTGTCTTTCGCATCGAACTCGAAGTCCAGCCAGGAGCCACGGTAGGGGATAACGCGAGCGTTATAAAGCACCTTACCGGATGAATGTGTTTTGCCTTTATCGTGGTCGAAGAAGACGCCCGGGCTGCGGTGCAGCTGGGAGACGATGACCCGTTCGGTACCATTGATGACAAAGGTGCCGTTCTCGGTCATGAGCGGAATTTCGCCCATGTATACTTCTTGTTCCTTGATATCTTTGACGGTGCCGGCAGCTGCTTCACGGTCGTACAGAACCATACGAAGCTTGACACGCAGCGGCGCGGAGTAGGTCACTCCACGGATCTGGCATTCTTTTACGTCAAATACCGGCTCACCCAGGCGATAGCTGACATACTGAAGCTCAGCACTACCGGAGTAACTGGTGATCGGGAAAACGCTACGGAAGGCGGCTTCTAGGCCGTACTCACCTTCCGGGTCAGCCTCGATGAACTGCTTGAAGGAGTCCAGCTGAATGGACAACAGATAAGGCGTGTCCAGTACCTGGTCTCGCTTACCGAAGTCCTTACGTATGCGTTTTTTTTCGGTATAAGAGTAAACCATAGGGTTCCTCAGCTCGCTGATAAGTGACCCACTCTGTCCCCACGGGACAGCTCTGTCTCAACACCGTTTTGTGTTGGCCCGGACGATGAGGCGGTCCGGATTGCTGGTGCACCGAGAGTCGTGAACGGTGTGAAATACTCTCAGTCTACAGCGCAAAAAGGCTGGTGAATAAAGATTCACCAGCCTTAGCCTGTTTTATCAGGCTAATCTACATAAATGCAGATTATTTGATCTCAACAGAAGCACCGGCAGCTTCCAGCTCTTTCTTCAGAGCTTCAGCTTCGTCCTTGGACACGGCTTCTTTCAGATTGGTCGGAGCAGCTTCTACCAGGTCCTTGGCTTCTTTCAGGCCCAGACCGGTAGCGCCACGAACGGCCTTGATGACGGCAACTTTGTTGGCGCCAGCAGCAGTCAGAACTACGTCGAACTCGGTCTTCTCTTCTACTGCTTCAGCAGCAGCCGGGCCAGCCATGACGGCAGCAGCGGCAGAAACACCGAACTTCTCTTCCATAGCTTCGATCAGCTCAACAACTTCCATTACGGACATGGAAGCAACGGCTTCGATGATTTGGTCTTTAGTGATAGACATGACAAAAATTCCTGATGTTGAATAAACTCAAACAGCCTAGATAGGCGAGAATCAAGCAGCAGCTTGTTTCTGGTCGCGAACAGCAGCGATAGTACGAACCAGCTTGCCAGCAGAGGCTTCCTTCATGGTAGCCATCAACTTCGCAATTGCTTCTTCGTAAGTCGGCAGCGTGGCCAGACGATCAATTTGTGCTGCGGCGATAAACTCACCGTTAAAAGCGCCAGCCTTGATTTCGAACTTTTGGTTCGCTTTGGCAAACTCTTTGAACAGACGAGCGGCAGCGCCCGGGTGTTCGTTAGAGAAAGCAATCAAGGTAGGACCGGTAAATGCGTCGTTCAGGCACTCGTATTCGGTACCTTCTACCGCGCGACGCAGCAGGGTGTTACGCACAACGCGCATGTACACACCAGCTTCACGAGCGGTCTTACGCAGGACGGTCATCTTCTCTACAGTGACGCCGCGAGAATCGGCTACAACTGCAGAAAGAGCGCCTTTGGCAGCTTCGTTGACTTCAGCAACAATTGCCTTTTTGTCTTCGAGTCCCAATGCCATTGGCTTAACTCCTGGATTGAATCCGGGTCTGTTGACCCAGTACTGACACATCCCCCCTACCTTTACAACAGAGGGGAACGATGCGGTAGCAGGATTCCAGAAGAGAAAGAATCTTTCTCGCTGGGTTTCCGGCACCGTCTACGCAGGAAGAATTAAGGCTTTGCGGCCTCCTGCGGTCTTGGACGGAGGTCGAAACCCCCAACCAATCAAGGCGCAAAATTATAGATTAAATTTTGCGCCTTGTAAAACCCATCAATTAGGCCTGAGCTTCCAGGGAAGCTTGGTCTACGGCAACACCGGCACCCATGGTGGTGGAGATGCTGACTTTCTTGATGAATACACCCTTGGCGGAGGACGGCTTGGCCTTCTTCAAGGCAACCAGCAGCGCTTCCAGGTTTTCTTTCAGCTGAACTTCGTTGAAAGAGACCTTGCCCAGAGTTGTATGAATGATACCGTTCTTATCGTTACGGTAACGAACCTGACCAGCCTTGGCGTTCTTGACGGCTTCGGCTACGTTCGGAGTGACGGTACCCACTTTCGGGTTCGGCATCAGACCGCGCGGGCCCAGGATTTGACCCAGTTGACCAACAACACGCATGGCATCCGGGGATGCGATGACGACGTCGAAGTTCATCTCGCCTTTCTTGACCAGCTCGGCCAGGTCGTCCATACCAACCAGTTCAGCACCGGCAGCCTTGGCGGCTTCGGCATTGGCACCCTGGGTGAACACGGCGACACGGATGTCACGACCGGTACCGTGCGGCAGTACAGTTGCACCACGTACGTTCTGGTCGGATTTACGAGCATCGATACCCAGGTTAACGGCAACGTCAACGCTTTCAACGAACTTGGCGGTAGCCAGTTCTTTCAGCAGGGCAATGGCTTCGTTGATGGAGTACTCTTTGGTACCGTCAACTTTTTCGCGAATAACGCGCATACGCTTGGACAGTTTAGCCATTGTCTTACTCCTCCACTACCAGGCCCATGGAACGAGCGGAACCGGCGATGCAACGTACTTTTGCATCCAGATCGGCACCAGTCATATCCGGCTCTTTGGTCTTGGCGATTTCTTGCAGCTGAGCCACAGTCACCTTACCAACCTTGTCTTTGTTCGGCTTGGCGGAACCAGACTGGATACCAGCGGCTTTCTTCAGCAGGAAGGAAGCGGGCGGAGTCTTGGTTTCGAAGGTGAAGGAACGGTCGCTGTAAACGGTGATCACGACCGGAGTCGGAGAACCTTTTTCCAGCTTTTCTGTACGGGCGTTGAATGCCTTACAGAATTCCATGATGTTCACACCGTGCTGACCCAGAGCAGGACCAACGGGAGGGCTGGGGTTAGCACTGCCAGCCTTAACTTGCAGCTTGATATAAGCTGTGACTTTCTTAGCCATTACAAAAATACCTCAAAAATGGGTTCTAACGCCTCGGAGACATGCTCCTGCAAACGGCTCCCCAACAAATAAAGGGGCAGCGAATTATAGAGATAATCGCTGCCCCTGACAACCGTTAAACGTACAGAGATTAATCAGCCTTTTTCGACCTGACCAAAATCCAGTTCTACCGGCGTTGAGCGGCCGAAGATCAGTACGGAGACCTTCACGCGGCTCTTTTCGTAGTCCACTTCTTCAACGGTACCGTTGAAGTCGGCGAACGGACCATCGGCAACCCGGACCATCTCACCCGGTTCAAACAGGGTTTTCGGACGCGGCTTGTCGTGGGCATCTTGCAGACGATTGAGGATGGCATCAGCTTCCTTATCGGAGATAGGAGCAGGGCGATCGGAGGTACCGCCGATGAAACCCATTACACGTGGTACATTGCGTACCAGGTGCCATGTGGTTTCATCCATCACCATCTGGACCAGGACGTATCCCGGGAAAAATTTGCGCTCACTCTTGCGCTTCTGGCCAGCACGCATCTCGACCACTTCTTCGGTCGGGACCAGCACTTCACCAAACAGCTCTTCCATGCCATGCATCTTGATATGTTCACGCAGGGATTTGGCAACACGGCCTTCGTAGCCGGAAAATGCCTGCACGACATACCATCTCATACGCTGTTCACGTTGTTCAGTCATGGCTTATCCTTACACACCGGTAATCAGGTTGACCAACCAGACCAAGGCGCCGTCCAACACGAACAGCAGCAGCCCCATCACGGCAGTCACCGCCAGCACAATCAGGGTTGTCTGAATGGCTTCCTGACGGGTCGGCCATACGACCTTGCGGACTTCCAGGCGAGACTCACGGGCAAACGCCAGCGTTGCCTTGCCCTTGGTGGTTTGCAGGGCCACTGCACCGGCAGCGGCGATGACAACGACCACACCCAGGGCGCGGACGGCAGCAATAACGTCGCTCAGCAGGTAATTGCCCACTACAGCGGCCGCCAGGATGATGAAAACCAGGCCCCAAAGCAGGGTATCCTTGCTTCCGCCCTGACCCTCAGAACTAACACTCATACAACCCACCTGTATCTGACGTAACCAAAGACACAAAAGCCCCGTACGAGACGAGGTATATGGCAGGGGCGGCAGGACTCGAACCCGCAACCATCGGTTTTGGAGACCGCTGTTCTACCAATTCGAACTACGCCCCTGCATAAGAAAGCCCCTATTATAGGGGCTTTGCTTTATTTATGTAAGCCAAGATTAAGCGATAACTTTGGCTACAACACCAGCACCTACGGTACGGCCACCTTCACGGATGGCGAAACGCAGGCCGTCGTCCATCGCGATCGGGGCAATCAGGGTAACAACCATCTTGATGTTGTCGCCCGGCATTACCATCTCTACGCCTTCCGGCAGTTCGATGGTACCGGTCACGTCGGTAGTACGGAAGTAGAACTGCGGACGGTAGCCCTTGAA